>CBFIIL010000061.1:0-6246 GCA_965662485.1 Flavobacteriaceae bacterium
TATCCAACATATCCTGGAGGTGCTCCAACAAGTCGCGAAATGGCAAATTTTTCCATGTATTCGCTCATGTCTATTCTAATTAAAGCATCAGTACTGTCGAACAACTCGCCTGCCAAAACTTTGGCTAATTGTGTTTTTCCAACGCCTGTTTGCCCCAAAAATATAAATGAGCCAATAGGTTTGTTTGGATCTTTAAGTCCAGCACGATTCCTTTGAATGGCTTTTACAACCTTAGAAACAGCCTCATCTTGACCAATAACTTTACCGCTAATCAGTTCTGGTAATAAAGAAAGCTTATTGCCTTCTGTTTGTGCAATTCTATTTACAGGAATTCCTGTCATCATAGATACGACTTCGGCGACGTTTTCTTCTGTAACAATTTCTCTATTGAGTTTTGACTCATCTTCCCACTTTTTCTGAGCTTCAGCCAAACTTTTTTCTAATTTTTTTTCGTCATCTCTAAGCTTTGCAGCTTCTTCATATTTCTGTTTTTTTACCACAGAATTTTTTGTTGCCCGAACTGCTTCAAGTTCTGTTTCCAATTCCACAATCTGATCGGGGACATCAATATTTGTGATATGTACTCGCGATCCGGCCTCGTCCAAAGCATCAATAGCTTTGTCTGGGAGAAAACGATCGGACATGTAGCGGCTAGTGAGTTTAACACAGGCTTCTATAGCTTCATCTGTATAGTCTACATTGTGATGATCTTCGTATTTATTTTTTATATTGTTAAGGATTTCAATCGTCTCATCAACTGAAGTAGGTTCAATAATCACTTTTTGAAAGCGACGCTCTAGCGCACCATCTTTTTCGATATGCTGACGGTATTCATCAAGAGTTGTAGCACCAACACATTGAATTTCTCCTCGTGCTAAAGCAGGCTTAAACATATTTGATGCATCAAGACTTCCTGTTGCACCTCCAGCGCCTACAATGGTATGAATTTCATCAATGAATAAAATGACATCATCATTTTTTTCGAGTTCATTCATAACTGCTTTCATCCGTTCTTCAAATTGACCTCTGTATTTTGTACCAGCCACTAAACTCGCCAAGTCCAAAGTTACCACTCGCTTATTGAACAGAATTCTAGAAACTTTTCGTTTTATAATTCTGTTGGCTAGACCTTCTGCAATTGCAGATTTACCAACGCCTGGCTCTCCAATAAGAAGAGGATTGTTCTTTTTTCTTCGGCTGAGTATTTGTGATACACGCTGAATTTCTTTGTCTCTACCAACTACAGGATCAAGTTTTCCTTCTTCGGCCATTGCGGTAAGATCACGACCAAAATTATCTAAAACAGGGGTTTTAGATTTTTTGTTTGATTTGGTTGAGCTAGTTTGACCAAATGCACTGGTGTTTTCATTTTCTTCATTTGTTTCTTCTTCAGAAAAAGATTCAGCTTTTGGTGTGTCAATGAAATCATCATCACTACTTGTAATCATATTTTTAAATTGCTCTTTAACATTATCGTAATTTACTCTTAATTTATTGAGTAACTTGGTGGTAGGGTCGTTTTCGTTTCTTAGAATACATAAAAGCAAATGCGCCGTATTGATGGATTTGCTTTGAAAAAGTTTGGCCTCCAAAAAGGTTGTTTTTAGGGCACGTTCAGCTTGTCGAGTGAGATGAAGATTTTTTTTCTCGTTTGTTGAAGTACTAATATTGGGGTTTGCAGGGCTTAAAATTTCTACTTTGCGCCGCAGCTGACTCAAATCAATGTCTAGTGCATTGAGAATCTCTACTGCTTTGCCATGGCCATCACGAAGCAATCCAAGCATCAAATGCTCAGTTCCAATAAAATCATGTCCTAGACGTAATGCTTCTTCTTTACTAAAAGAAATCACATCTTTAACTCGGGGTGAAAAGTTGTCATCCATAGAAAATATTTTGTATAAAAATACGAATTTTATAAGTCATAATTCAAAAACTATAACTCAATTAAAAATTAATACTACAAATGATATTAAAAACATTTAAAAATCAAAATTTTTCACATTCTATTTATTAACCCTTTTCTTCTATAAATTGTTGATAAAATACCCCAAAAAAACCCATAATTATTAGCGTAAAAATGAACGATTGTTTTATATTAGCTTGAATATAATAATTGCAATAAAATCAACCTATGATAGAAGGAGAAAAATTAATCCCGATTAATATTGAAGATGAAATGAAATCGGCCTACATCGATTATTCGATGTCCGTTATTGTTTCAAGAGCATTACCCGACGTTCGTGATGGCCTAAAGCCCGTTCATCGCCGTGTTTTGTATGGAATGCATGAGTTGGGTGTGCGGTCTAATTCTGCGCACAAAAAATCAGCAAGAATTGTGGGAGAAGTACTTGGTAAATACCACCCTCACGGCGATACATCGGTTTATGATACGATGGTACGAATGGCCCAAGAGTGGAGTTTGCGTTATATGCTTGTTGATGGGCAAGGGAATTTTGGATCGATTGATGGCGATAGCCCAGCAGCAATGCGATACACAGAGGCAAGAATGCGCAAAATATCTGAAGATATGCTTGCTGATATTGATAAAGAAACTGTTGACCATAAGTTAAACTTTGACGATACTCTTCAGGAGCCAACAGTGCTTCCCACTCGAATACCAGGTTTGCTTGTCAATGGAGCTTCAGGTATTGCAGTAGGTATGGCAACCAATATGCCACCACACAACCTTTCCGAAGTTGTAGATGGAATTACGGCCTACATTGATAATACTGCAATTGAAATTGATGAATTGATTACTCACGTTAAAGCTCCAGATTTTCCAACAGGTGGAATAATTTATGGCTACGATGGGGTTAGAGAAGCTTTTAAAACAGGCCGAGGACGTGTTGTCATTCGTGCCAAAGCCAATATTGAAGAAGTTAATGGAAGAGAGTGTATTATAGTTAACGAAATCCCATATCAAGTCAATAAGGCTGATATGATTAAGAAAACGGCCGACCTTGTTAATGATAAAAAATTAGAAGGAATTTCAACAATTCGCGACGAATCAGATCGTAATGGCATGCGTATAGTCTATGTCTTAAAAAGAGATGCTATTCCAAACATTGTACTTAATAAACTTTTTAAATACACAGCACTTCAGTCTTCATTTAGTGTAAATAATATTGCGTTGGTCAATGGTCGTCCAGAAATGTTGAATCTAAAAGATATGATTCATCATTTTGTAGAGCATCGTCATGAAGTTGTTGTGCGCCGAACGACTTACGAATTGCGCAAAGCAGAAGAGCGCGCTCATATTTTAGAAGGACTTATTATTGCTTCGGATAATATTGACGAAGTAATTTCAATTATTAGAGGCTCCTCAAATCCAGATGAAGCACGACAAAAACTTATCAAACGTTTTGAGTTGAGTGAAATTCAAGCCAAAGCTATTGTAGAGATGCGTCTGCGTCAACTTACAGGCCTTGAGCAAGACAAGCTGCGTTCTGAGTATGAGGGTTTGATGAAAACCATTGAAGACCTTAAGGATATTTTAGACAAAAAAGATCGTCGAATGCAAATCATCAAAGATGAGCTTGTGGTAGTCAAAGAAAAGTATGGCGATGAACGTCGTTCTACGATTGAGTATGCAGGAGGAGATTTATCTATTGAAGACATGATTCCTAATGAGCAAGTGGTAATTACTATTTCTCATGCAGGCTATATCAAACGTACGTCTTTAACGGAGTATAGAACTCAAAATAGAGGAGGAGTAGGACAAAAAGCATCGACCACTAGAAATGAGGATTTCCTAGAACATCTTTTTGTAGGAACGAATCACCAGTACATGTTATTCTTTACACAAAAAGGAAAATGTTTCTGGATGCGTGTTTATGAAATTCCTGAAGGCAGTAAGACATCAAAAGGAAGAGCCATTCAAAACCTCATCAACATTGAGCAAGACGATAAAGTAAAAGCATTTATTTGCACTCAAAACTTAAAAGATGAAGAATACATTAATGCCCATTACGTGATTATGGCGACCAAACGAGGCCAGGTAAAGAAAACCTCATTGGAGCAATATTCTCGTCCAAGAACCAATGGAATTAATGCCATTACGATTAAAGAAGGCGATGAACTCCTTGAAGCCAAACTCACCACTGGAGAAAGTCAAGTGATGTTGGCACTGAAGTCAGGAAAGGCCATTCGTTTTGAGGAAGCTAAGACTCGCCCAATGGGAAGAGGCGCTTCTGGAGTACGTGGAATTACTCTGGCGCATAACGCCGATGAAGTCATTGGCATGATATCTGTAGATGATATGGAAAGTAATATTTTAGTGGTTTCAGAAAATGGTTATGGAAAACGCTCAAGTTTAGAAGATTATCGTATCACAAATCGTGGCGGAAAGGGTGTAAAAACAATTTCTATTACTGACAAAACGGGAAGTTTAGTTTCCATCAAAAATGTAACTGATGAAGATGATTTGATGATCATCAACAAATCTGGGATTGCCATTCGTATGGCGGTAGAGGATTTAAGAGTAATGGGTAGAGCAACACAAGGTGTAAAACTCATCAATCTCAAAGGATCCGATTCTATTGCCGCAGTTGCGAAAGTGATGAAAGAAGAAGAGGAGGAGGCAGAAGATTTAAATGCTGAAGGATCAACTTCTGAAGAAACACCAAATACTGAAAATTCAGAAAACACAGAAAACAACACACAAACAGAAGAATAATTATAATAAATATATCATGAAAAAATACCTAATTTTTGGACTCCTACTAGCCCTTACATGGTCTATAAATGCACAAAAAAAAGAGCTACGTGCAGTGAGTAAAGCTCTTGGAAAAGCAAATTTTGAACAAGCTACTACAGCTCTTGCTGCTGCAGAAGTGCTAATATCTTCAATGGATGAAAAGCAAAAAGGGCAGTTTTATTTTTACAAGAGTAAATTACTTTTTAAAGGCGGTGCTGCAGAGCTAGAAGACGTTAATAAATCCATTGATGCTTTTGCAAAAATAGGATCGTCAGTAAGTTCAGAAGAAAAAAATATGCACTTCCAAAACCTTATCAATCACTTGATTAATCAGGGAAGTGCTTCCATTGAAAAAAGTGATTTTGCAACCGCCTCGAATTACTTTTCAAATGCTTATAAATTGTCATCTAAAGACACCATCTATTTGTACTATGCGGCCTCATCGGCTGTAAATGCAAAGGATTATAACGAGTCTTTGGCGATGTACGAAAAGTTGAGAGCGCTTGGATTTACAGGGATAGAAAAGCAATATTTTGCGGTAAACAAAGAAACTAACAAAGAAGAAGCTTTTGACAGCGAAGTGCTACGTGATGTTTCTGTAAAATCAAAATCCCATACTAATCCTACGGATAAAAATTCAAAATCTAAATATCCAGAGATTATAAAAAATATGGCGCTTATTTATAATGAACGTGGCGAAACAGACAAAGCGCTAGAAGCTATGCGAGAAGCAAGAGCTCAAAATCCTGACGATTTAAATTTGATACTTACAGAAGCCAATGTACATTATGCAATGGGAAATATTGACAAGTTTAAAGAATTGTTGGAATTTGCTACAGAAAAAGACCCCAAAAATGCAGAACTACAATATAACTTGGGTGTGATTGCTGCTGATGCAAAAGATTTTGATAATGCAAAAAAATATTATGACAAAGCCATTGAGCTTAATCCAAAGTATACCAATGCCTATATCAATCTTGCGGCACTCATATTAGGACAAGAGGAATCCATAATTGATGAAATGAATAACTTGGGGACTTCTGCTGCCGATGACCGCCGCTATGACGAACTTCGTGAGGAACGTAACCAGTTGTATTTGGATGCCATTCCATATTTAGAACAAGCTCTTGTTGCTGACCCTACAAATGTTCAAGCCGCAAAAACTCTGTCCAATATTTTCTCTGCTACAGGCAACGATGCTAAAGCCAAAGAATATAAAGATATGGCCGATCGCTTACAACAATAACATTTAGATTTATACACCCAAAAGCCCATACACTGTATGGGCTTTTTTTTGCAAAAGTTTTTTTCTTAAGAATTGTCATAGCCCCAGAGCAAAACATAGATAATCACAAATGAAATAATAAATAAACTTAACTCAAAAATATCTTGACTTAGTGTTACAACTACAGCACCTAATACTGAGTTAGCAAGTTTATTTTTTAGCAGTTTTCTTAGCTTCATACTGTTTTGTTTTTTAAATATTTTAAATCCAATATTTTCCGTTTATAATTAAGTGAAAATCACACTCAATATTCCGAGAATAACTG
>CBFIIL010000062.1:0-5861 GCA_965662485.1 Flavobacteriaceae bacterium
GTATGGAGGAACAGATCCGCTCACCGAAATGTCTATCCATCCATCCATTCCATTATAACAACTAATATTGTAGCCATTATAATCACTTTGAGTTAATGAAGTTGTAAAGGGATTTGGTTCATTTAAAGTGATATCATTTTGATTGATGCAATTATTTAAATCATTAAAACTAACACTGTAATAACCGCTAGTAAGACTATTTGGATCTTCATCAGAATAACCATTATTCCATAAATACTGATAGGGTTGTACTCCACCAAATACAGTTAAGTCAATTTGTCCATCATCTGCCTCATAACAACTAATTTCATAACCGTTATAATCAAAGAATGAGGAAACTGTTGAGCTTAATTCTTGAGGTTGAAATAATTCAATGGAGTCAGTTTTTACACAGCCATTTAAATCTGTGAATTGAACTAAATATTGCCCCGCATATAAATTACTTTGAGATAGCGCATTTTGACTAGGGTCATTACTCCATAAAATATCATATGGAGGAAGGCTACCACTTATAGTTGCTGTTATTGATCCATCATCAAGACCGTAGCAACGGATATCATAATTATTGAAATCAGTTTCAGAAATGATATTAGAAACTAATGGACTAGGCTCATTAAGTTCAGCAGATAATGTAGTTTGACACTGATTAGCATCTTGAATATTAACAACATAATTACTTGAAGGAATTAAATTTAAATCTTCCGATGTAGCTCCATTGTTCCATAAAAAAGAATATGGGGGGAGACCGCCATCAACATTGATGTCTATCCAACCATCAGTTGAGGAATTACAACTAACGTTATAGCCATTGTAATCGCTCAATGAGTAACTCAATACAAAAGGAGGGGGCTCAACTAAAGTAATAGTTGTAGTTGCAGAGCAGTTATTTTGATCTAATGCATTTACTGAGTATGTCCCTTCACTTAAGTTGTCTAAATCCTCAATTCCCATTCCATTATTCCAAGCATAAAGATAAGGAGCAACGCCACCATTCATTGTTAAGTCAATTGCACCATCACTAAAATTAAAACAACTTATATCGTAACCATTATAGTTGTTTTCTGAAATGGATGTGGCTTCTAATAAATTAGGTTCAAGCAGAACAATTGAGTTAGTATGTGTACACCCATTGAAATCAATAACTTCTACTTCATGTAATCCTGCTGATAAATTTGACAGATTTGCTTGATTGCCACCATTGCTCCAATCATAAGTGTATGGTGGTATACTACCACTCGTAAAAATTTCTAAACCTCCATCGTTATAATTATAGCAACTGATATCGAATCCATTATAATCCGTTGTGCTATTAATAAATGAATAAATTTCAGTCGGTTGATTTAAATAAAAGTTGTCGTAAAAAACGCAGTCATTATTATCCGTTAGTGTTAAAAAAAATGCGCCAGAGGGAATATTATTCAAATCTTGACTACTTGCTCCGTTAGACCAAGAATATTGATAGGGTGGTGTTCCTCCAATAGGATTAATATCAATAAAGCCATCACTGGCATTGTAACAGCTTACATTATACCCATTATAGAAGGAGCTACTAAAACTATTCTGAATGGTATCAGGCTCTCCTAAGTTAAACTGAAAAACTCTTGGGCAATTAAAAGAATCAACAACACTGACCTCATAAATGCCTGCACCAATATTTAGAATATCTTGATTGGTAGAATTATCTGACCATATGTAACTGTAAGGAGGTAATCCTCCGCTTGGAGTAAAGTCGATACTTCCATCAGAAAACCCTTTACAGCTAGGCTCAAATAATTGTCCTGAACCACTTAATGTTGGCTCAAATAATTGAAAAGTTTGGCTGCCTTGACAACCATTTGGAGCTGTAGCTACAACATTATAACTTCCAGCACCTAAACTATCAATATAAGACCCTGTGAGTGTTGAATCAAATGGGTTTGTAGCCTCTGGCCATACATATGTATTTCCTGAAGTCGTATCCAATTGTATCCAGCCATCGGATTCGCCTTCGCAAGATACATTAGTAGAATTTGAAGAATTGTAAATACTTACTGTCCAATCCAAATCCAGCTCAGGAATCGTAACTTCTTGCTGTCCCGTACATGTATTACCGGATCCCCCATGACATGCAGATGAAATAAACTGTAAGGTAACATTATATGTGCCAGGAATAGGATATTGATGACAAGCAGTACCAACCCCTTGTGGAGTAAGTAATGCGGGTGAGCCATCACCAAAGTCCCACAAACATACCCATTCATTACAGTCATTCGTAGTAGTATTCTGAAAAGTCCAACAACAATTAGCGGCATCATACACCATTGTAAATGAAGCAGTTCCGGAACATCCATCAATAGCAGTATTTATTGTGTTTGCACTTACAATGAAACAATAAAAAAACAGAGTAACAATAAAAAATAATTTCTTCAAAATTTTATTTCTTTTATTTGTCTGAAGTTATTTCTAACACTCATTCTTTTAATCCCCTTATTAATTTTACTTTTTGTAAACTCTGAATTAGTAGTATAATTTGAATTAAAAGAATTTAAAATTCTATTACTTGATTTGCTTAGTTCACCATAACTTATCAAACTATTGTCGTAGTTAAAAAGATTTAAAGAAGCGGTCTTTTCGCTACTACTAGCAATGCTATAACCGTAAAGATAATTATCAGAAGCACCAATAATAATTTCAGATTTTATGCCACCAAAATGTAAAAGTTGTGCTTTGTTATCATTGAACTGTAATAGTGCATAATTATATCCCTCATTGTCGCTAATGATACCGCCAAAAATTAAATTGTTATAACTTCCATATATATTAATGCTGTTATTAGTTATAAATTCAGATTGTGAAATAACATTCAGATTTAAGTCTAAATTCATTTTAAAAACATGATTAACTCTGTTTCTCTGAAAAGAGCCAATTAAATCTATTTTTTCTTGATTGATAAGTATAAGGTTGGATGATAAGTTTGAATCTGGCAAGAAAAATTCCTTCATTAAAATAACTTTTCCTTCAAAGTCAATTTTAATTAAGAATGTTGATAATTTATTATCGGAGTTTGTGGCATGACAAAGTAAAATAAGATGGTTGTCAATTTTTTTCATAGCATTACAAATGCCTAAGTTGTAACCTTCTATTTCTAAAGATTTACTCCATATTTTTGTGCCAGATTTACTGAATTCTGAAAAGTAAATGTCTTGTCTTTCAGAATACATATTAAAAAATGAGTTGCTAATCAGTTCTCTTTCTTTTAGAAAACCAGCTACAAAAATATTTTCACCATTTTCAACCATTGCAAAAGGATCCAATTCATTTCCATTCTCATTGTAGATAAATTCATTTACTATTTCCTCTTCATCAATTTCCAAAAAATATAAAGACTCTTGACCATCGTCGCTGTAGCCTTCTGCAGATAGTAATAATGTGCTGTCTTGTGATTCTATTAATTGATTAATAACGTATTCGTTTTCTCCTTCAAAGACAATGGAATTAATTAAAGTATTGTTTTCAAAGAATGCTATTCCTGGACTCCTTGTAGCATTACCTAAAAGTGAGTATGGCATTACTGTTTGGCCCTTGAAAGAAATAACTTCTTTAGGAATCATACTTTGAGAATTAGTGTGAAAGTAAGATTGTATTAATTCTTGACTAAATCCGTAAAGTGAAAGGGAAGAAATAACTATAATAAAAACTAGTCTCATAGTATTTTAGATTTTGACATTAAAAAATAATGGGCTCTTCTTTCAAAGAATAAAAATGCAGCTGCTACAACTAATGCAAATCGAAAAATAGCATCTGGTAAAGCTGTCAAATAAGATAGATAAACGATAAAAGCTATCCACAACATCCCAATGAATGAAACTAATCTTACCTTGATTCCTATGAATAATAGTAGACTTATTAAAGTGTCAGAAATTCCGGAATAAAAAACAAAGATTTGCGCTTTATCTTGTGGGATTATATTCAGTGCTAAATCAATATGACCTTGTTTTAGCCCAAAGAATCCTAATGAAGCTAATCCATGAGCTAAAAAAGCAAATGCTAACCCAAATCGAAGAAGAAAATAATCATTTCTAGATTTTAGTAAACGTAATGATAGTAAAGCGAAAAATATCCAAGGTAACCTTCTGAAAATTTCAGCAAAACCAAATATAGATTCAGTTTGATTGAGATAGAAAATTACAGCAACTAATGAGACGGCTACTAAGTAGCTTATAATTAGTTTTAAAACGAATTCTATCTTTTTATTAAGAATCAACAAGAATGATATCCCAATGTCAAATATTGCGTGTAATAATATCAGTGATTCGTTAGAAATCGAAGTGAAATTAACAGAGTCAATTAATTTTAAATGTAATTCAATGGATGGGCTCAGCCCGAGTGAAACCAAACCATGACCCAAAAAAGATAAACATAGGATTAGCCTAATAATTATGAAATTCTTGTGATTCTCCAAAGCACTCTTATTAGTTAGTGTAGTATATCCAATTTTCAACTTCTAGACTTTCTCTTAGTAGTCGAGCTTCAAACAAGTTATTTGTTTTAAAAATATAGAGGTAGTTTAAGTCATTCTTTTTGAACGTATTTTCGGGACTAATTTGAAGTGTTTCTGCATACGATTTAAGATTTTCAGGAAATGCAAATACGCCAACTATTAGATAGTACTCTTCATAGCTTAATAACCTTTCTTCTTCAGTCATGCTTTCTTCAACTGTTTCTTGCTGAGTAAAACTTTCTCCTATGACTTCTTCTTCAATAATTATTTCTTCCTCATTGAATACCTCTTCTGTAACAACTTCTTCTACAGTTTCTTCAACAAATGGTTCTTCATAATATGAATCTTCATTTACTATTTCATCTTCTGTAAGCTCATAACTAGAGTGGTCTTCAGAATCTGCTTGTGTAAAAGCATTTTCTTCATCAATAACTTTTTCAACGAATTCAGAACTTACATAAGGGTATTTTTTACCCTCTTCAAAGCTGTCTTCTGTTAATTCTTCTTCTTGGGCATATGTATAAAATAAGCTTTCATCTTCTGTATTTGATGAGTCGAAGAATTGTAAAATGTATTCCTCTCTACTTAATATTTTTTCAGAACTATTCTGAGGTATGGTTTGCTCATTTACAGCGCTATTATTTTCTGCCTCTATTGATGTATTAATGACATCTTCTGTATTTAATGAATCTATGACTTCTACTAAGCTGTCATTAACTGAGTTGCGATTTTTTGATAGATTGAAGCGAACACCTACAAATAGGTCAAGTTGGTTGTCAGTTTGATTTGTTGCAGGAACATCTCTTAAGTTATTTACATTAACATTATCCAGTAAGTCTGTTAGATTCTTTTTGTAAATAGATTTAATAGTTAAGTCAAAGTTTTCGACTAATTCAACTTCACACTCTAGAAGAGGACCAAAGTAAAAGTAGCTTAATGGGTAGTCGTTAAGTCCATCAACATTAAGTTCAGATAAATTTGTTTCAAAATCATTTTCAGATGAATAGCCTAATTCTTCCCAAGTCTCAAAATCATAATCTTGGTATTGTTGACCTAAATTATTTTCAAGATTTGTATATATCTCATAATTAGTAAGACCAGCTGTTAGTCCTAAATTGAATTTAAAATTATCAATTACTCCAATGTGGCGATAAAATGACAAATAGTTACTTTCAAGCTTTGATTCAAAATTGAGAAAAATATCACTAGCATTATTGATAGATGCATCGCTAACTAGTTCTTGTCTAATAAACCCAACCTCAAAAGCATTCTTATTTTTAGAATAAATCAATCCTATATCAGAAGCTAGCAATGACCTTGTTTCAACATCGAAGTTTAGTATAGATGATCCTTTTGAATATTTAACACTAATGTTTTGAGC
>CBFIIL010000063.1:0-5776 GCA_965662485.1 Flavobacteriaceae bacterium
CTGGATTTGATTTTTCAACAATCTCGACTGCTCTAAGCATACTGTCTAAGTTCGCCCCAAAAATTTGAATACCAACAGGGCGCTCTTTTTCATAAATATCAAGTTTCATGGTGCTTTTTGCAGCATCTCGAATAAGGCCTTCACTAGAGATGAATTCTGTGTAAACAACATCTGCACCCTGTTCTTTACATAGTGCACGAAAAGGGGGGTCGCTTACGTCCTCCATTGGGGCAAGCAACAATGGAAATTCAGGCAATTCTATAGCTCCAATTTTTACCATAGTTTATTTATAAAAATTCATTTCATCTAAATACACCCATACGGCTTCGGGCAGTAATGGGCGTATGTTTTTTCCTTCTTTAATTGCTTTTCTTATAAATGAAGACGAAATTTCAATTACTGGGGCATCAATCTTATTTATATTACCTTGTATTGTATGTTTTAAAGCTTCAGAATGAAGCTTTCTAGGATAGACATAAATTGGGTAGCGTTCCAAAATTACTTCAGCATTTTTCCATTTTGGTAAAGAGACTAAATTGTCTTCTCCCATAATAAGTGCAAACTCATATTCTGGATATTTTTCTTCTAAATAGGCAAGAGTATGAATGGTATAATTGGGTTGTTTGAGTTGAAATTCAATGTCGCTTGGTTTAATTTTTGGATACTCTTTAGTGGCCAAATACACCATCTCTAGACGCTGATTGTTGTCTAGAATGCTTTGTTTTTTTTTCATTGGACTTTTTGGTGTAACTACACACCACACTTGATCTAAATTGGAATGCTCTGCAAAATGATTGGCAATAATAAGATGTCCCACATGAATGGGGTTAAAAGTGCCAAAATAGAGTCCAATCTTCATTTTTTTGAGTTCAATATTTTATGATTCAATAAAATTTAAAACAATTTTATGCGATTTATTTTTTGCTTTTTCTAAAATTTCATTTTCTACAATACAATCGAAAAGGGGTGCAGTTGCAAGTTCTGCAGAAGCCTTTGATATTCTCATGTTTATTTTGTCTTCAGATTCTGTTTTTCTTTTTTTCAATCGAATTTTAAGCTCGTCTATACTAGGAGGTTTAATGAAAATAGCCAATGTTTTTTTTGGAAACTTCTTTTTTATACGCAACCCCCCCGAAACATCAATATCAAAAATTACATGCTTACCCATGGCCCAAATACGTTCGACTTCGGCTTTTAATGTGCCATAAAAATTATCTCTATAAACTTCTTCCCACTCCAAAAAATCTCCATCTTTTATGTGTTTTTTGAATTTTTCTATCGATAAAAAATAGTAATCTTTTCCATCAATTTCATCCCCTCTTTTTTGGCGTGAGGTGGCCGATATAGAAAATGCGAGATTTAGTTCTTGTTGTTTCAAAAGGTGTTTTACAATGGTGGTTTTTCCAGAGCCTGAGGGCGCAGAAAATACAATGAGCTTTCCGTTAAACATAGTTTATAGCACGTTGAGTAATTGTTCTTTTATTTTTTCGAGTTCGTCTTTCATTTGTACAACCAGTTTTTGCATCGGGGCATAATTTGCTTTGGAACCAATCGTGTTAATTTCTCGTCCAATTTCTTGACTGATAAAACCAAGTTTTTTACCGTTTGATTCATCTAAATTTAAATTTTTTAGAAAATAGTCTAAATGGTTTTTTAGTCGAATTTTCTCCTCAGTTATATCTAGTTTTTCAATGTAGTAAATCAACTCTTGTTCAAAGCGATTCTTATCTACTTTTTCTTTCAATTCAGCAATGCCTTTATTAAGACGATCTCGAACATGTTCAATACGCTCAGGATCTATTTTTACCACATCTTTAAGGAGATCATCAATTTTTGAAATTCGTTTTGAAAAATCCTTTTCAAGTGCAGCACCTTCATCTTTACGATAGTTTTCAATTTTTTCTAAAACCACTAGAACTTCATCCGATATTGTTTTCCATTCTTTAGGGTCTATGTCTTCACGCTCTGTGCTTATGGCATCTGGCATACGAACGGCCATTTTTAGCAATTCAACTTCGTCTGCTAAGGATATATTTTCTAGATGCTTCATATACCCTTTTACAACCTCGGTGTTGATTTTTGCAAGTGCTTCTCCTTTATTAAATTCAACATAAAGTGAAAAATCTATTTTTCCACGACCTAGTTTTGACCCAATAATTTTACGTAATTCAAGTTCTTTTGCTCTATAGATACTTGGCATACGCATATTTAAATCTAAAGACTTACTGTTTAAGGATTTTAATTCTAAACGAATGGTTTTTGTTGATAATTCTAGTTCGGACTTTCCATATCCAGTCATGGAGTGTATCATGCCTTTTTGTTAAATTTATGGTTCAAAGATACAGAAAAGCCAACACTATTTAAATGGGCTGTGTTGTTTGAAGCTTTTGATTTGTATTTTTTTAAAAAAAGGTTTAATCAAAATATTGATAAATTTGTTTTTGTGTTTAATATAACAGCTCAACTCTAAGGGTTGTGCGCCAATGGTTGACTTAATCTCAGAAGCTGTACGCCCTAAGTTTATGATTTCCACCTTTTTTTCTAAACCTAACCGAATATAATCATTTAGTATTCTTGGATATATAGCATGGCTTTTATTTAGGCTATAATTAAGCCCTATAAAATGTGCGTCAAGTTGATTTTTATTTTTTAAAGCGGATAAAAATCCTACAATTTTATCATCTAAAAAGTAACTCCAAACAATAAAATTGTCTTTGTATGAGTCTTTGAGTTTTATATATGTATTCAAATCTAAGACTTGTGCATTAAAGTTGGCATTATCAATAGTATTTTGGTAAAGATTTTGGAGTTCATTTTTAAATAGTTCAACATCTTTTTTAGAAAATATCCGAACTTCAAGGGCTTTACTTTTTGAGTCTGCTTTATTGGCTTTAACTCTATATTTTGATTTTAATGCCGCTTTATAATCCTCAAAAGTCCTCCATTCTGGCTTTAAAGAAATTAGCATATTGGGTTCTACTTTAATATTTGTAAATCCAAAATACTCAAAATCAGAAGCATACTCTAGTGCTGAGGTTTCAAAATCCTTGATAAAAATAGCGTGCAAAGGCCGAGTGGTTTTTGCAATGTTGTCTAGTGCTTTACCAATTTGCAAAACAGTATTTTTTTTGTTGCAATTCTCAGAAAAGCTAATTCCATGTTCTCCGCTCAAGAATATATTACCACAAAACATAATTTTGATATGATCATTGCAAAAAAATGCATTTAGAATTTTACGAAAAAAAGGAGATACTTTAATGTTTTTTAGTATGACATCAACACTCAATTCAATGATTTGTACCAAAGCTAGTGCTTGTGCTATATTATTGTTTGAAATACAAACATAGCGCATATCAACTTGTGCATTGGAAACTTCAAAGCTATAAAGCAAATCTCTAGAAAAATAAGCACTTTTATTTGGATTGATGAGCTCTAGAAAGTCATTGTCCAAATGCTCTATTGATGAATGAACTGTAGTTGTCAAAAAAATTATTTTTTGGTGACTAAATATACACCAATAAAAATTAATAGTGCTGCTACACCCTTTACGAGGTCTAATTGGTCGCTACCCATAGCGACGGCAAAAAGCCCTGCAAAAATAGGCTGTAAATATAAGAATGTACTAACTGTTGTGGCTTTTAAGTTTTTCAACGCCAAAGGATTAAGGAGGTATGTTCCAAAGGTTGCAAACACAATTACAAAGCTCACAGAAAACCAAATGTAGGACGGAAAATCTTGCCAATTTACAGCACAAAGTTCTGTATATCCAAATGGTAATACCATAATAGATCCAAACAAAAACAGCCACTTTATAAAATCATATGGGTGGTATTTTGCAGTCAATTTTTTAATCAAAATTAAGTAGTAACTGTATGATGCAGCATTGACAAATACTAAAAAATTACCTAACAAAATATGTTCTCCATTTACAGAAGATTGATCATATAAGCTCAGAACTAAAGCACCTGACAAACCAAGTCCAATACCCACAACTTTAAGTTTTGTAACTTGCTCTTTAAGTATTATTGCAGATAAAATAAGCACAATAATTGGTACAGTAATCATTATAACAGAGCCATTGATGGGCGTGGTGTATTGAAGTCCTTTAAAAAAAGCCAACATATTTAGAGCGACTCCAAAAAAGGCCGCAGCTATGAGATTTGGAAAATCTTTTCTATCAATTTTTTTACTTGGAACCATTAAGCTAAACCCCCAAAAAAGAAGTGCTGCGCAGACAACACGGAGTACGATAAATCCAAAAGGCATGATATAGCCACCAACAATAACATCGTTGGCAAACGTAAAGGTAACACCATAAAAGAGTTGTACCAATACTAAGGCGACAAGTGCTGTGTTTCTATTGTTCATTTTTTAAAGCCAATGTTGCTGCGTCAATAATTTTTGCACTATTTCCAATAAAAATTTGATTTTCAACAACCACTACCGGTCTTTTTAAAAAGGTGTAATGTTCTAGAATCAATTTCTTAAAATCATACTCGCCCAAAACTTTGTTTTTTAACCCCATTTCGTTGTACAGTCTAGCACGCTTACTAAACAAAGCCTCGTAGCTTCCCGATAGTGTTTTTAAATGCTCTAAATCTGTATTTGATATAGGAGATTCTTTTATGTCTTGTATTATACATCCCTCAGGAATTTCCAATGCTTTTAGTATGCGTTGACAGGTATTACAACTTTTAAGAGAATAGATTTTTTTCATGCAATTGTTTCATTACTTTTACAAAGAAAATCATTTCTGTATTAACTTTTTAAATATTTGATTTAATTATGAATTGGAGTTTTGATATTACCCTAAAAACCAGAGCAATACTGTATAAATTTTTAGAACAATTTTCTTTAGAACAGCTTAATACAGTGCCAAACGGTTATCGAAATTCGATATATTGGAATATTATGCATGTTGTTGTAACTCAACAACTACTGGTTTATGGCCTATCGGGCCTACCAATGCTTATAGATTCTCAGCTTGTTGAGGCCTTTAGAAAAGGCACAAAAACAGAAGAAGACGCATCACAAAAAGACGTAGATAACTTAAAAAATCTATTAATCTCAACCGTTGAACAGACTCAAAAAGATTATGCAGCAGGGATTTTTACCAACTATACAACTTATACAGTTTCTACTAAAAGCACACTTACAAATGTTGAAGAAGCTCTAGAGTTTAATAATTTTCATGAAGGAATCCATCTTGGCTACATTTTAGCCATGAAAAACACAATCATTTCACAGTAATTATAGCAGTAAAAAAATGAAATTTAACACAAAAACAATTCATGGAGGGCAATCTCCAGACAAGGCATATGGATCTGTAATGCCACCTATTTATCAAACTTCAACCTATGCACAAACTACACCAGGCGGACACAAAGGGTATGAATACTCTAGAACACACAACCCAACACGACATGCACTGGAACAATCATTTGCAAGTATAGAAAACGGCAATTTTGGATTAGCTTTTGGCTCAGGATTAGCCGCCATAGATGCGATTATAAAATTATTACAACCTGGAGATGAGGTCATTTCAACAAATGATTTGTATGGTGGAACTTACCGTTTATTTACTAAGGTTTTTGAGAAATTTCAAATTAAATTTCATTTTGTAGGGATGGAAAATGCAGAACAAATAAAACATCATATAAACGCAAAAACCAAGCTTATTTGGGTTGAAACTCCCACCAACCCTATGCTCAATATCATTGATATAAAGACAGTTGCAAATGTAGCACAACAACATAAAATCTTATTAGCAGTGGAT
>CBFIIL010000064.1:0-5771 GCA_965662485.1 Flavobacteriaceae bacterium
TCGATTGCTAATAGGGTTTACCCTTTGACAATTGCAACGAACCAAGAAGAAGGTTTGCGATTGGCTGCTCAAAAGATAGATGCAACCGTTAAAAAGTTTGAACAAAGTTATTCTGTTCAGGATAAACAAGATGTTTTGGCCATGTGCGCCTTACAATTTGCTGCTGAAACAGAGCAAACAAAAATTAACAAAAACAGTTTGAGTGACACACTAGAACAACGTTTAATAGATTTAGATGAACGTCTAGAACAACACTTAAATACCAACGTTCTTTAAAATATAAAATACATACTGCCTGTATTGGTCAATTTTTTGATAAACTCAACGAGAAATCTATAAATGGGGTCCGTTTAAGTTGTAAAAGCATGCTGCCTTGTTGCAGATCCTTGATCAGCTTTTCAGCCCTAAATCCTATTCACTAGGAGTTTATACAAAACTAGGATCTTTGCAGGCTTTTTTTTAATCAATATCACAACAAATGGATCAAAATATCATATTTATAGGTGCTGGAGCTGCTCTATTAGGGCTAATTTTAGGACTTATAATTTCAAAAATAAGAGAAAAAAACAATGCTTCCCAAATTACAAGAAACGCAAAACGATTGGCAAAAAACATTATTTCAAAGGCAAAATCTGAAGGCGAAAACATAAAAAAAGATAAAATTTTTCAAGCAAAAGAACGTTTTTTAGAACTTAAATCTGAGCATGAAAAAGTGATTTTAACGAGAGATAAAAAAATGGCCGAAGCCGAAAAAAGAACCAGAGATAAGGAATCACAAGTTTCTTCTGAACTCTCAAAAAATAAAAAATTAAATCACGAACTTGATGCTAAGAAGAGAGACTACGATCAGAGAATATCTATTATAGAAAACCGACAAGACGAACTCGACAAAATGCACAAAAGTCAAGTGCAACAACTTGAAGTAATTTCTGGACTTTCTGCCGATGAAGCCAAATCTCAATTGGTGGAATCTTTAAAATCTGAGGCCAAAAATGATGTAATGGCCTATGTTCAAGACAAAATGGAAGAAGCCAAATTGACTGCAGAACAAGATGCCAAGAAGATTATCATCAACACCATTCAACGTATCGGAACAGAAGAGGCTATAGATAATTGTGTCTCGGTTTTTAATATTGAATCCGATGATATGAAAGGACGTATTATTGGTAGAGAAGGGCGAAATATTAGAGCACTTGAAGCCGCTACTGGTGTCGAAATTATTGTAGATGACACTCCAGAAGCCATTATTTTGTCATGCTTCGATTCTGTTCGTCGCGAAATTGCTCGACTCTCTTTGCACAAGCTCGTTACCGATGGTCGCATTCACCCTGCACGAATAGAAGAGGTTGTACGCAAAACTGAAAAACAAATTGGAAGAGAAATCATTGAGGTTGGAAAGCGCACAGTTATTGATTTAGGTATTCATGGATTGCATCCTGAATTGATTAAAACTGTTGGGCGAATGAAATACCGTTCTTCTTATGGTCAAAATTTATTGCAACACTCTAGAGAAGTGGCCAAACTTTGTGGTATCATGGCTGCAGAGCTAGGCATTAACCCTAAACTTGCTAAACGTGCTGGACTGTTACATGATATTGGCAAAGTTCCTGACTCTGAAGTTGACATGGAAACTCCTCACGCTATTTTGGGAATGCAATGGGCAGAAAAATATGGCGAAAAAGACGAAGTTTGTAACGCTATTGGAGCTCACCACGACGAGATTGAAATGAAATTTTTGCTTTCTCCGATTGTTCAAGTTTGTGATGCTATTTCTGGTGCAAGGCCAGGAGCAAGGCGTCAAGTTTTAGATTCCTATATCCAACGTTTAAAAGATTTAGAGCAAATTGCTTTTAACTTCAAAGGTGTTCAAAAAGCCTATGCCATACAAGCGGGCAGAGAACTTCGTGTGATTGTTGAAAGTGAAAAGGTTGACGATGATAATGCAAGCAGATTATCGTTTGAGATTTCTCAAAAAATTCAAACCGAGATGACTTATCCTGGACAGGTTAAAGTTACTGTTATTCGTGAAACACGAGCAGTGAATATTGCTAAATAAACTTTATGATTGAAGTATTGAAAAAGGCAGCTTTTTTTAAGAAAATTGCTTTTTTTGTGTTCTAGGATGAAATGAAGTCATAACATCTTTTAAGTGGCTTTTATCAACGTGCATGTATATCTCAGTGGTGGTAATACTTTCGTGCCCTAACATGACTTGAATGGCCCGTAAATCAGCGCCATTTTCCAAAAGATGTGTTGCAAAAGAATGTCGGAATGTATGTGGGGAAATGGATTTTTGAATCCCTGCTTTTTGTGTAAACGTCTTAACGATGGTAAAAATCATCGCTCGAGTAAGTTGTTTTCCTCTTTGATTTAAAAAAAGAGTATCCATGTATTGTGGATCAATCTTTAGAGATATCCTCGCATGGTTTTTGTACAAATTAATAAATTTTTGAGTATGTTTTCCAATAGGAACAAAACGCTGTTTGTTGCCTTTTCCTGTGACTTTGATAAAACCTTCATCAAAAAACAAATCGGAGAGTTTTAAGTTTGTCAGTTCACTTACACGCAAACCACAACTGTATAAGGTTTCAATAATAGCTCTGTTACGTTCACCTAGGGGTGTGCTTAAATCAATAGCCGCCACAATGGTATCTATTTCCTTAACGGATAACGTATCGGGGAGTTTACGGCCAATCTTAGGCGCTTCAATTTGTTCTAGAGGATTATCCGTTCGGTAATTTTCAAAAATAAGATAATCGAAAAAACTCCTTAAACCAGAAATCACTCGCGATTGTGTACGCGCATTTACAGTTTTGGCCAATTCATATAAAAAAACTTGTACTGTTTCAAAATCAATGGTTATTGGGCTGATTGTTTTTTTATGAGTTTCCAAAAATGAAATTAACTTTTGAACATCCATACGGTAACTGTTTATGGTATGTACTGATAAACCACGTTCAATTTTTAAATAATGTTCAAAATCTCGTAGGGCGTTGTTCCATTTCATGTGTATTTATGTATTGTTTTCTTCTGTCACATGGAACATCCATGCGTTGATATTTTTAATCGACAAAATTTTAGTTATGGATGTTTCATACCTCTAAAATACGAATATTTCAGGACTGCGGTTTTGTTTTTAAAAAAATAAAGGTTGAAGAAATATGAGCTTAAAAAAAATAAATCCAAAAACTATTTGAAAAGAACATAAAACCCACTTATATTTGCACTCGCATAAGGAGAAATGGCAGAGTGGTCGAATGCGGCAGTCTTGAAAACTGTTGAGGGTCACACCTCCGGGGGTTCGAATCCCTCTTTCTCCGCAAAAGGAAACCCACATCATAAGTTGTGGGTTTTTGCTTTTAGGACGGTCAATCATTTATGATTCGAAAGACACACTAAACTTGTTTCAGTCTCTAGTGTCCTCATTGTTTATGATCTACATTCATCCCCAAACCACTTCAAGTTTTTCTAATTCTGCATCTAATTCTTTTAATGAGCTAGAATCGATGATTTGTGTATTTATAGTCATTTCTTTTCGGTCTGTTTTGATGATATAATCCCCAGCAAACTTTTTTATGCGTTTGATTTCATTTAATTTTAGTTGTTTACCTAGCGGCCCATTAACTCGAATGGTGTCATTATCGATAGAAACATAGCTATATTTTCTTTGGTAAATATACATTCCTAGATAAATTAGAGGCATCACAATCCATCCGTAGGTCATCATATTAGATTCTTCATTTTCATAAACTCCTACAAAGAACCATATTATCCAGACTAGTCCTAAAATTAAATTTACATTCAAAAATTTCTTTTTATATTTTATTTTCATTTTTAATAGCTATGTATGTTTTATAGACGCTGAACTAAATTCAGCTCACTGAATAGGTTCCAAAAATCTTCAAGAAAAAATAAATACTATAGATGCAATAGGTATTTCATGGTATGAAGAATAAATTTGGGACTTTATTAGTTGTAAATATATAAAAAATTTAAATTTTCATTAGGTCTTCATCGTTCTAAAATTCCTTATTTTTACTCAAAATACAACACTATGAGTCTACTCGACGCCCTTAAATGGCGCTATGCCACCAAAAAATTTGATACTAATAAATTCATTTCACCATCAGATATTGAAAAAATAAAGGAAGGCTTTAATCTGTCAGCGTCTTCGTATGGGTTGCAACCCGTTCAGCTTTTGTTGGTCCATAACAAAACCATTCAAAACGAATTAGTGCCCATGTCTATGAATCAACAGCAAGTGGAACAAGCGTCTCATGTGGCTATATTTTGTGTCAAAACCTCATTAGATGCGGATTATGTCAATGCATATTTTGAGCGTATCAAAAGTATTCGTCAAACACCAGATGAAATTTTAGCGCCTTTTAGAACGCATATTATTGATAGTTTTGGGGCTAAATCCACAGATGAAATTTTTCTTTGGGGCGCAAAACAAGCATATTTGGCCATGGGTAATTTGTTGGCCGTTTGTGCTGATCTTAATATAGATGCTTGCCCAATGGAAGGTTTTGAGCCTGCAAAATTTGATGCGTATTTCGATTTAAAAGCCAAAGGCTTACGTTCTGTTCTTGTGATGCCAATGGGGTATAGAGCAGAGGATGACCCTTTTGCAGCCATGGAAAAAGTCCGTAAACCCCTATCTGAATCTGTAACTGAAATTATATAATTATGCCCGGATTTGAACTTTTTGGAGATGCAGAACGCAAAGAAGTCCACGATGTGTTGGACTCTGGTGTTTTGATGCGTTATGGTTTTGATGGCCTTAGACAAGGGCATTGGAAAGCCAAGGATATGGAATTGGCTATTCAAAAACGATTTGAAGTTAAGCATGCACAATTAGTGAGTAGCGGCACTGCTGCCGTAAGTATGGCACTCGCTGCTGCGGGGGTAGGTGCTGGGGATGAAGTTATCATGCCAACATTTACGTTTGTAGCTAGTTTTGAAGCTATTATGATGACTGGAGCAACGCCTGTAGTTGTTGATATAGATGATACTTTAACGCTTGATATTGCATCTGTTAAAGCTGCTATCACATCAAGAACTAAGGCCATAATGCCTGTACACATGTGCGGAAGTATGGCCAATCTTGAGGCTTTAAAATCTATTTGTGACACACACCATTTACTACTAATCGAAGATGCTTGCCAAGCCATTGGCGGCACATACAAAGGAAAATCCTTAGGAACCATAGGCGATTTGGGCTGTTTTTCTTTTGATTTTGTAAAAACAGTCACTTGTGGAGAAGGTGGAGGCGTTATCACCAACAATGCGACTTATGCAAAACACCTCGATCACTTTAGTGACCACGGGCATGATCATATTGGAAATGACCGTGGAGCAGAGGCACACCCATTTTTAGGTTACAATTTTCGTATTTCTGAGTTAAATGCTGCTGTTGGATTAGCACAATTTAGACGTATAGATGAATTTTTAGCCCTTCAAAAAAAGCATTATTCCATTCTAAGACATGCCCTAGAGGCCATTGATGGAGTCACTTTTCGAACCGTTCCAGAGGGTGGAGTAGAAAGTTATGCGTTTTTAAATTTCTTTTTGGATGATTTAGAAACCGCTAGAAGTGTAATTCAATCTTTTAAAGATAATGGGGTCGATGTTTGTTTTCATTATTATGATAACAATTGGCATTACATTCGCAAATGGGAGCACTTGAAAGATAAAAAATCTTTGTATCCTTTATCTCAAGAATTAAAAAATGGATTAAATTATTTGAAAAACAAGGATTTTTCTAAATC
>CBFIIL010000065.1:0-5769 GCA_965662485.1 Flavobacteriaceae bacterium
TGCATAACTCGTTTTTTTTTGTCATCTTGTTGCCGCTTTTAAACACACAAAAAACGTTTTTATGAAACTCAAAACACATACACTTCTAGCTTTATTACTTCCTGTTTTTTCATTTGCTCAAGACAAAGGCATTGATCAAATTATTGATGAAAAATTTGGAGAGGCTACAGGTTGGTTTGTCAATTTTATTTTTTATCAAATCCAATTTACAGAAGATATCAAAGTGTTTTGGGTGTTGTTTCCTCTTATAATAGGCGCAACATATTTTACGATTTATTTTAAGTTCATCAACCTTCGTGGCATACGAACCTCCATCAATATTGTTCGTGGAAAATACGATAGTATAGACCACCACGAAACTATGGAAGCTGCTGGTGATGCCACCCCTGGGGGTGATAGTATTGAAACTATTGCAGTGGAAGGTCATGAAGGAGAAGTTTCTCATTTTCAGGCACTTACCGCAGCACTTTCGGCCACGGTTGGACTAGGAAATATTGCTGGTGTGGCTATCGCTGTTTCAATAGGTGGAGCAGGAGCTACCTTTTGGATGATTATTGCTGGACTTTTGGGAATGGCTTCAAAATTCGTGGAGTGTACACTTGGAGTAAAGTACAGAGATATTGATGAAAATGGTGTGGTCTATGGCGGCCCAATGTATTATCTTACAAAGGGGCTAAAATCTAAAGGATTAGAGAAATTAGGTAAAATATTGGCAGTTCTTTTTGCCATTTTTGTTATTGGTGGGTCATTTGGTGGCGGAAATATGTTTCAAGTCAACCAAGCATTCCAATTGGTAGAAAACATTACAGGTGGAGAGGCCTCTGTATTGCATGGCAAAGGCTGGTTGTTTGGTATAGTGATGGCAGTCTTAGTTGGGGTCGTTATTATTGGAGGAATCAAAAAAATAGCAAAGGTAACCGATAAAATTGTGCCATTTATGGTAGTTATTTATGTAACTGCATCATTATTTGTTATTTTTTCAAATCTCAATATGATAGGCGATGCGTTTTCACAAATATTTACAGGAGCATTTAGTCCAGAAGGCGTAGCAGGCGGTGCTGTTGGTGTTCTTGTACAAGGATTTAGACGAGCTGCTTTTTCGAATGAAGCGGGAATTGGATCTGCATCTATTGCACATTCTGCAGTAAAAACAAAATATGCAGCATCAGAGGGTATGGTTGCACTTTTGGAACCTTTTATTGATACCGTTGTAGTGTGTACCATGACAGCTTTGGTACTTATCATCACAGGAAATGTGAATGCTTCAAATGCATCCTTAAATGATGCTCAGGCTATATTGCTTACCTCAGGGGCTTTTGAGTCTGCTATTTCATGGTTTCCATATGTACTGACTGTTGCAGTAGTTTTGTTTGCATTTAGCACTATGATATCGTGGTCTTATTATGGATTTCAAGGATGGGCCTATTTGTTTGGGCGTTCCAAAAAAATGGAATATACCTATAAAATTATTTTCTGTCTTTTTGTGGTTGTAGGAGCAGCAGCAAGTTTGGGCTCAGTTATTGGATTTTCAGATGCAATGATTTTTGCAATGATGGTGCCCAATATGGTTGGAATTATTATTCTTGCACCTAAAGTTAAAAAAGAACTTGAAAAATATTTAAATGCCATAAAAAAATAATTTTATAAACTAATGCCCCATTGTTTCGTTATTTTACAAAACGACAACGAATAGGAATTCTAATTTTATTTTTCCTTGTTTTTTTGATTCAAATGTTATTGATCTTTGTTTCAAAAACCAACTCTGTATCTCATCAATTAGATAAAAAAACACTTGCGGTACTAGAAAAAGAATATGACAGTTTACATCAAAACGCTCTAAAAGAGAAAACCCCAAAACATTTTTCATTTAACCCTAATTTTATATCCTCATACAAAGGCTATGAACTCGGAATGTCTTTGAAAGAAATTGAACTTTTGCACAATTTCAGATCAAGTAAAAAGTGGATCAATTCGACTAAAGATTTTCAGCGGGTTACAGGTGTTTCAGATTCTCTACTTTCGGCCATTTCACCCTATTTTAAGTTTCCAAAATGGGTATCACAATCTCAAAAAAAAATCAAATCTAAATTCCAGAAACAATCTAAACTTGATTTAAATTTGGCCACCTCTGAACAGCTTCAGAAAGTATATGGTGTTGGTCCAAAATTATCTGAACGCATCATTCGCTACAGAGAAAAATTCAAAGGTGGCTTTGCAGATATAGTGGAACTCAAAGGGGTATATGGCTTATCTCAAGAGGTTATTGAAAACATTAGTAAGACTTTCAAAATAGATCGTCCAAGACCGATTCAACGTGTAAATTTAAATACTGCCAGTCAAGAAGATTTTGTAAAAATTCCATTTATAGACTATGAATTGGCGTATAACATTGTAGAAATGAGAACGTTAAAAGAAGTGTATAGTTCTATCAAGGAATTAACAAAACTTAAAGATTTTCCAGTTGAAAAATTAGACATAATTAGTCTATATTTGTATATAAATTAAATCTCTATGAATTTTCAATTTTCAGAAGAACAAGAATTAATTGCAACCTCTGCTCGAGACTTTGCAGAGCAGTATATTCGTCCACATATTATGGAATGGGATGAAGTACAACATTTTCCAAAAGATGTTTTACATAAAGCAGGGGAAATGGGTTTTATGGGAATTTTTATTCCAGAAGAATATGGAGGTTCTGGCTTGGGTTATCACGAATATGCTGCCATAATTGAAGAAATCGCAAAAGTTGATCCCTCAATAGGTCTTTCTGTTGCAGCACATAATTCACTGTGTACTGGTCATATTCACTATTTTGGTAATGAAGATCAGAAGAAAAAATGGCTTCCAAAATTAGCTACAGGGGAATGGATTGGTGCTTGGGGCCTTACTGAACATAACACAGGAAGTGATGCTGGAGGGATGAACACAACTGCCACAAAAGATGGAGATTATTATGTTTTGAATGGTTCAAAGAATTTTATCACACATGGTATCAGTGCACATATAGCAGTAGTCATTGCTCGCACTGGCGAAAAAGGTGATTCTCATGGTATGTCTGCCTTTGTCATCGAAAAAGGTACACCAGGTTTCAGCTCTGGAAAAAAAGAAGATAAACTAGGTATGAGAGCTAGCGAAACTGCAGAACTCATTTTTGATAATTGTAGAATACACAAAGACAATCTTTTAGGGCAAGAAGGAGAAGGATTTATACAATCCCTAAAAATATTAGATGGAGGACGTATTTCTATTGCAGCCCTATCACAAGGTATTTCCAAAGGGGCGTATGAAGCAGCCCTCAAATACTCCAAAGAGCGTGTGCAATTTGGAAAACCAATTTCAAGTTTTCAAGGCATTTCTTTCAAACTTTCTGATATGGCCACTGAAATTGAAGCTTCTAATTTGCTGATTCATAAAGCAGCATCAATGAAAAACAATGGTGAAAAAGTAACTACCATGGGTGCAATGGCCAAAATGTATGCCAGTGAAGCCTGTGTGAGAATTTCAAATGAAGCGGTACAAATTCATGGTGGATATGGGTACATAAAAGAATATCCTGTAGAAAAATTTTATAGAGATTCAAAACTTTGTACCATAGGTGAAGGGACTACAGAAATACAAAAGCTAGTCATTGCTAGAAATATTTTAAAATAAATTGTTGCAATATCATAATTAAGATTATATTTGCAGCCTAATTCTAAAGAAAGGAGGTTTAAATTTATGCTAATAATACCAATAAAAGAAGGAGAAAACATAGATAGAGCACTGAAACGCTTCAAACGTAAGTTTGACCGAACAGGAACAAAACGTTCATTGCAAACACGTAAACAATTTACGAAACCCTCCGTAAAAAGAAGAGCAGAAATTCAAAAAGCGCAATACATTCAAAGCCTAAGAGACGCTGAGAATCTATAAACGCCAAGTTTTTTAAAATATTAAGCACCTTGTCAAAGGTGCTTTTTTTTTGCTATATTTGAGTTCTAACCTAAATCTAAATTGATATGAATACCAAATCATTTTTCTTATCGGGCATCGTTGGTGCCATTGTTTATTTTTTACTTGGCTGGTTGTTTTACGGCGTTTTATTTCCAGAAATTCATGGAACTAACGTTGAGCCATGTTTGTTGATGATCTTTCTTGGTTGTTTGTTTATGTCACTATTAGTGTCATTAATTTATAACCGCTGGGCAAGTATCACCACTTTCTCCACTGGGCTAAAAGCAGGTTTTGTTATTGGACTTCTTTACACTTTAAGCATGAATTTTTTCATGTATTCAAGTAAAGAAATCGATACAAACTTCTTTATTCTACTAGCCATTGAGTCTATAACTATAGCCATTGTTGGTGGAGTTGTGGGCTATATGTGTGGCATCTTTAATAAGAAGAGCTAAGACAAAGCATAGATAATTCGGCAAAAGATATTGATAAATTTTGTATCTTAGGAATACCAATTATATACTATGTCTATTCAGTCTTTTGTCGATTATCTTTCTTTAGAAAAAAATTATGCTGAACACACCATAACGGCGTATCAGAAAGACTTGGAAGTATTTCAAAGCTATTTGTTAGATGAATTTTCTGATGATAATTTAAAAGCTATTAATTACACACAAATCCGCAGTTGGATCATTCAACTTGTCGATACTGGTTTGAGTAATAGGTCTATTAATCGAAAAGTATCATCCTTAAATAGTTATTATAAATTTTTAATTAAAATAGGAGATTTAAAACATTCTCCTTTGGCAAAGCACAAAGCACTAAAGGTGCAAAAGAAAGTGCATATTCCATTTTCAGAAGAAGAAATTAATACAGTTTTAAGCAGTGCTGCAACTCATGATTTTGAAGCCATTAGGAACAAACTTATAGTAGAGTTGTTTTATTCTACAGGAATCCGTAGATCTGAACTAATAAATTTAAAAATTAGTGATGTAGATCTTGCTCAACAACAAATAAAAGTGTTGGGTAAACGAAATAAAGAACGCTACATTCCGTTAATATATACAGTACAAGACACCCTTAAGTTATACCTAGACATGAGAACCACATTGAAACAAATTTTGGCGCCAGATTTTCTTTTTCTAACTCAAAAAGGAGCAAAAATATATGGAACACTTGTTTACAGAATTATCAACACCTATTTTTCAGAGGTGTCTAGCAAAGTCAAAAAAAGCCCTCACATACTTAGACATTCATTTGCAACCCATTTATTGAATCATGGTGCAGATTTGAACGCCGTTAAAGAACTTTTGGGCCACTCCAGTTTGGCGGCCACACAAGTTTATACCCACAATAACATTGCAGAACTAAAAAAAGTATATGCAAAATCACACCCTAGACAAACAAAAGTATAACTCATAAAATCTTGAAATTATGAAAGTAAACACACAATCCATCAATTTTAATATTGACCAAAAACTCATTAATTTCATTCAAAAGCGAATGAACAAACTTGATTTGTTTTACGATAAAATAATTAAGGCCGACGTATTTTTAAAGGTAGAAAACACATCAGAAAAAGAAAATAAAGTATTTGAAGCCAAACTTTCTGTACCCGGCGATAGTTTGGTTGTAAAGAAGAAATGTAAAAGCTTTGAGGAAGGTGTAGATACTGCAGTTCATATATTGGAACGCCAGCTAAAAAAACGAAAAGAAAAAATACGTCATCAAACCTCATAAAAATTTTTAAAAAATGTTTTGAAACCAAAAAAATATATATACATTTGCAGTCCGTTAGAAATAGCGGGCTTTTTTAGTGTGGAAAACATTAAAAAG
>CBFIIL010000066.1:0-5630 GCA_965662485.1 Flavobacteriaceae bacterium
CTATAGAAATATGACATTAAGCACTAAAGTGAGTGCAAGACAAAAGTCAGAGTATGTAAAATTAGTAAGCCAAAACGGAATAAGTGTTTCAGAATGGGTAGCATGCATAATAGAATCCAATAAAAATAAATACGGAACAGAAGGAGATCCTACAAAAAGAGAATTAGCCTTAGAAAAAGAAATTGATACAGTAAAAAAGCAAAATGTTAGATTAGCAAAGGACAGAGAAAGTGCTGATTATAGAGTCTCTTTAGATATGAAAAGAGCTGACAAAGCAATTGAAGAAAGAGATGAGATACGCTATCAACTTAAAGAGAAAATTGTCGAGAATGATAAGTTAAAAAATAAAATAGAGAATCATAATCCAAAGTTCGAAGAGATTAATGATGAAAAAGGTTTTTTTGGGGTTTTCGTTTCAATTCTAGGTGCAATTGCATTAGGCAGCATGATTATGAAAGATTAATTCGATAAAATCAAAAGCCCACCAAAGCGGAATCCATCTCATTTTGAGATAGTTTTCCGCTTTTTTTATTTTGTTAAATAAATATTACAAGCTCTGTTTAAATATACCTATTACTCCAATTTTGCCCGTGTGTGCGTGAAAGACCATCACCGATTACCATATAATTACCTTTTAAGATTTAGGCTACCCCCCCAAAAAAAATTAATATGTATGAATAGACTTATTCATACTTACCTACTCTCATTTACTTATAATTATTATTTGCATAAAAGTATTTTTGGGGATTATTAATTTAAAAAACTATAAAAAAATGAATTTAAAAACATCAATTATTCTAGGTTTAACTTTAACCTTACTTTCAATAGTATCATGTAGTAAAAGTGATTCAGTTGATCCTATTAATCCATCTAATATTATTGCAGAAAACACTGCTAAACTTATTGGTTCTTGGGAAATAGAAAACATTATTACTGCTAACTGTACTGATCCTAATGATAATGAAACTCTTGAATCTGGCTGCGAAACAGAAGAAGGTTCAGAAGTATGTCTTTCAGGTATACAAACATTTTTTCAAGATAATACATTTTCTCTTGAATATATTATGACAGTGGATGGAGATACAATGGAAACAGAAACAGATTTTGGTAATTGGGAGATATTAAACAGTGATAATATTTCAATTACTACAGAAGAAGAAACCGTTAGTAAAAATTATGTATTGACTGACAATACATTTAGTATGATTTCAACTGATGGTGAATTTGGATGTGATGAAACAATAAATGCAATAAAAACAAATAATTAGTTGATATATCCGTTAAAACAAAGTATTAAAGATTATATAAAATAAATGAATTCGTCACTTGTTCATATTATACCATCAGTAGCTATTTTTTTTAATGCTTTGTTTTTAGGGATATTGTTCTTAATTGTAAAATCTAAAAATAAAAAAGCAAATAATTATTTAGCAATTTTTCTTCTGTTACATTGCATAAATATTTTAAATAACTTTTTTGGTGAATTTGAAGAGCTATTTGAAATTCATTTTGTTTTTGAGCCTATTTTATTTGTTTTTCCTCTTTTATATTTTTACTTGATTTCTACGATTAATATTAAAAGAAAAATATGGTATTATTTTTTCTTTATACCAGGGATTATTTTAAATATTTTACTTAATAGTAATTTTTTGTTAAGCGAAGAGTTATTAGTCAATATTGAGATATTTTTTTATACAATAGAGATATTGATTCCAATTTTAGCTTATATGTTATTACATGAACACAATGAGAAAATACGCAATTATTTTTCAGATATAGAAAATAAAACACTTCAGTGGCTAAAAAATATTTTCACTATAAATGTAATTATTCATTTTTTAAATTTAATTACTTTTTGTTTTGATTTATCAACTTTAGAAAATCTAGAATTCTTAATTGATTCAACTTCTATATTTCTTACAGTTTTTATGTTATTCTATATAGGTTATAATGGATATGCACAACATAAAATTATCTTTAATAATAGTTTGAATTTTTCAAATTATAACTCTAAAGTAATTGAAGAAAAATTAAGTTTAATTAAGTTTAATTCAATAAAGAAACATATTCAGTCTGAAAAGATTTACTTAGATGAGAATATTAATTTAAGAGCAGTTTCATTGATTTATAATTTAAATGAAAATGAACTTTCTAGGATGATAAATAAGTTTGAAAAAACTAACTTCTATTTTTTCATAAATAAATTTCGTGTACATGAATTTAAAGAACTTATTAAATTATACAGGCATGATAAACTTACGCTATTTTCAGTTGCTAATGAAGCAGGGTTTAAAAATAAATCAACTTTTAATACTTCTTTTAAAAGGTTTGAAGGAATGACTCCAAGTTCATATTTAAAAAGTATTGAAAATGAATAATATTCAAAAAATAATAATTTTTAGTTTTGTAGGAATAGTATTTGGCTCTTGTAATAAACATGATATTACAGGATATGTACCTGCAGTAAACGACATAAATAATAGAACTGCATTAGAACACGCATATGAATGTGAAAATGAATTAGGACCACTTCCTAGATTTAGTTGTTCTGATGCTATTGAAGTTCCAACAACAAAAAATGGTGTACCTGTATCATTTCCACAGGGAGAAGAAGGAAGTGGTAGTACAAATCCAAATGATTGTGATCATCCATGGGCATTTGGAATGGCTTGTCAAACAGGAAATAAAATAGGACGTTATGCAGGTCTAAATCTTGATGGTTCCGAAAATTCAGATGTTGTATTTATAACATTTTGTCGTGATGGTGGGTTAGGAGTTATTGGATATAAGTATTCTACTGGTCAGACTTGTTTTTTTTCTATAAAAGATGGTTACAACCCTAACAATCCTCCAAAACCTGGTGAAAATGGATATAATAATGCATGGATGAGCCCAAGAGTTGTTGCTGATGATAAGTGTATGAATTGTCATATGGCAAGTCCTTTTTTACACACACCAGCTGTGAATCAATTATACAACCCAAATAATACTTCTGAATTACTTGTTCCAATGACTGGAAATAATCCATACTCTATAATTGGGGCTGAGTTTCAACAGCCACATACTACAGGAATTCAAAATTCATGCACTTCATGTCATAGACCTCAGTGCACTCAGCATTTTGAAAATTATCCATTAGACGAATTGGTTATGCCTCCACCTTTTCAAAACGCAACCGACTTTGATCATAGTACAATTTCAAATGCAGACAGACAGGCAATCAGGGATTGGTGTAATACCTTAAACTTATAAATTAATACATTGAAAAATTACACACAATTAAAAATTTGGTTAAACGCGGTTTTTTTCACTAGCTTGATGATGGGGTGTACAAAAGGGTACATCCCTCAGGATATTGAGTCAAATCCACCATATAATAGTGATACTATAACTTATGAATCGAAAATTAAGGACATAATTTCTAATAATTGTATCAGTTGTCACTCAGGAAGTAGCCCCCAGGGAAATTTGCTTTTAGAAAATTATAATCATGTACGCAGTACATCCGAAAACGGAACATTAATTCAAAGGATTAATGATGTATCTAACCCAATGCCTACAAGTGGATTAATGCCAGCATCAACGAGAGCACTCTTTGACGAATGGGTTCAAAATGGATATTTAGAAAATTAATAGTAAATGAAAAGAGCGAACTTAATAATTATTATACTATTCACTAGCATTGTTTGTAATGCCCAAAAATATTACACAAGATCTGGTGTAACAGAATTCAAAGCTTCAGAAAAAGCTTTTGAGCCTGTAGAAGCTATAAATAATAGTACGACAGCTATTTTTAATATCAACAAAGGCGAAGTTGTTGCTCAAGTTTTTATTGCATCATTTGAGTTTAAAAATGCACTCATGCAAGAGCATTTTAACGAGAATTATATGGAAAGCACCTCGTATCCTAAAGCTGTTTTTAAAGGCAAGATTGATAATTTCTCAAAAGATAAATTAAAGACAGTAAGTGAATATGATTTAGTAGGAACACTTACAGTTAGAGGTAAAGAAAAAAAAATCTCAACAAAAGTTATAGTGAAAGAGGTAAACAAGAAAATAATTGTAACCTCAAACTTTATGGTTAAACCTGAAGACTTCAATATTGAAATTCCTTCTATTGTTCAAGAAAAAATTGCCAATCAAATTCAAATCAGCATTAAGTATGAGCTTGTTGAAAAAAAATAAAATCATAGTCATTTCTTTTCTTGTGGTTATGCTTGGAATTGGAGTTTACGCATTTTATAATTATGTATTTTCAGAGCCTACAAAAGCAGTAAACATATCTTCTGAATTTATAGGTCAATCTGATGAATTTAAATATTTATTTACTGAAGACCTTGAAGGGTGGAGCAATAAAGTTATAGAAATAAAAGGCACTATAACTGGGATTAATGATAACGGTGTTCTCCTCGATGAAAACATATATTGCCAATTTGATCAAAATACAGACTTACCCTCAATTGCAGTTAATAAAGAGGTTGTCATCAAAGGAAAAGTTGTAGGGTTTGATGAATTATTAATGGAAATTAAACTAAATCAATGTACTATTATTCAAAATTAAGACGGCTGTTATCACTTGCTGTTGTACTTCTATTTACTAAGGCTAATGCACAAGAAAATGATTTACTTGAAGAGCTAGACAGTTTATCAAAGGAGGAAGTAGTTTTTGAAAACCCAGCTTTTAAAGCTTTACAAATTGGCAACTTGCAATCTACCAAACTGGTTGGTAAAAAAGATTTTTATATGGTTGTTGCTCATCGATTTGGATCAGTTAAAGGGGGTATAAAGGAATTTTATGGTTTAGATCAAGCAAATACTAAAATTCAGTTTCTTTACGGTGTAAGTGAGAGACTTCAACTAGGTATTAGTAGAGATAGTTATGAAAAAACCTATTCAACAACTTTAAAATATAGTGTCCTAAGGCAGTCAAATAATCGACCCATAAATCTTGTGTTATATAATAGTATGGATATAAACACCTTATTAACCAAGAATACATATCCAGGACTATTATTTTTTGATCGTTTTGCATACACAACTCAAATATTAATTTCTAGAAGGTTTTCTAAAAAACTTTCCATAGAATTAGCTCCTATTTATGTTCGAAAAAACCTAATAGATTTGAACTACACAAATAAACCTATTCCAACTTCTACCTCTCCTTTAAGTTTTATTACTGACCCTTGGAATCAATATCTTTTGGCTATAGGAGGAAGATATAAGTTTTCTAAAAGAATGAGTATAAACATGGATTACGTCTATAACTTTAGTAAGAATACAAATTCACTGTATAGAAATCCTTTAACAATTGGTCTAGATATAGAAACTGGAGGTCACGTATTTCAATTATTATTTACTAATTCACGAGCAAGTAACGATGCTGCTTTTTTGACAGAAACACTTGGCGATTGGTCTAAAGGTGATATTTCTTTCGGATTTAATATTTTGAGGATATTTTAGAAAATATTATTCTACAATAATAAAGTTCGAAATAAGGACGCTTAGGTCCACCAAAAATAAACCCACTCAATTGAGTGGGTTTTTATTTATTCAAGAATTATTCTTTTCTCTACCGTTACATCATCATAGATGTAAAATAAAGGTTGATTTATTCAATTATTTGGTGATAT
>CBFIIL010000067.1:0-5619 GCA_965662485.1 Flavobacteriaceae bacterium
GAAATACCATATTGTTGTGCATAATGTGTATTTTGAATGGTCCCTTGGGCAATCATACGCTCCCGTTTTATCAATGTTTCTGAGAGTGGAAAACCGATTTGCCTTGCCTCTAATTTGGGCAATGATAATTTAACCAAATTATTGTAATAAATTTCATCGTGTGTGGAGAGCAGAAGTTGTTTTTCTACAGGATATGGGGAGAAAAAATTATCATAATTACAAATATTTTTCCTCAATAGTTGCTCTGGTAACAACTCATATTTTTCCATCGGAAATCGGTGCCCAACTTTTAGCTGATGTTTATAGATTGGATCAAAAGCAATTTTTAACATTTAACATTCATTTATAAGACATGATAAAATTAGTGGAATTAAAAGTTATAATATTGTAAATGAGACACTTTAAAGTTTTTTTATGAAAATATTAATCATCATTGGCGCCATTCTACTAGCTGGATTTACAGGAGTTCAACTATTTGCTCTTAAGAGCCAACACAATATTGAAACGTACCCCTACGAGGTTGTAGAGCAATATGATTCATTTGAAATTCGGCGTTATGAGGCGCGTTTGTTCAGTGCTGTAAAAGTTTCTTCTGGGAATTATAAATCAGGATCAGGTCAAGGGTTTTCTGCTTTGGCTGGCTATATTTTTGGTGGCAATGAAAGAAACGAAAAAATTGCGATGACTTCTCCCGTTACCATGACTTTAGAAGACTCAATGACCATGCGATTCATGGTCCCTAAGAAATGGAATAAAAAGCAATTGCCAAAACCCAACCAAAGCAATATAAATTTTGTTGAAGAACCCGAAAAATTAGTCGCTGCAATAAAATTTAAAGGTTGGGCCAACGACAAAAAAATTGATCGCTATAAAAAGCAATTAAAAACAGCTTTAAAGTCTGAAGGTATTCCGCATTTAAACAAATTTGAGTTGTATGGATATAATGCACCATACGAGGTGTTTAACAGACGTAATGAAATTATTGTGGAGTTAAAACATAAATTTTAATCTTTGAAAAAACGTATCAAGCATTGTTACAAATGTAAATTAGATTTTTCTACCATGTACAGAGTTCAATACAAAGTTGCTAAGGAATGGGTTTTTGTGTGTAAAGACTGCTTAATTATGGTCAAGGAAAATAATCCTAATTACAAATATGGTGGAACTTGGAAGAAATAAGAATTAAAATTTTATTTAGCGAACTCAAATCCTCTTCAAAATAGTTTAGCTTTACTGCATTTGACTAAACGACAATATTTCACGAATTAAATTTTATTCAATACAATATATTTTACTAATTACGTTTTTGAATATTTAATATTGTTTAACAATGTCTATAATTGTCTAGTCAAAAATATTTCTTATCTTGTATAGATACAATACATTAACAAAAAAATTAATCATTTAATAGTAGTAGTACTTAAGTAAATTACAAAAAAACATGAAAAAAATAATATTTATTCTTACAGGCATTTTATTATGGTCCTGTAGTGGAGATTCGTCTAGTGACACGCAATTTGAACCTGAGATAACATCTTTTAATTTTGAGGAACGCTTACCTCAAAACATGCAAAATGACGCCCCTATTATTTACTCTCAAGTTATGAGTATGCAAGGGCAAATGAATGCCATGGGTGCTTTTATGACAAACAATGGCTACATGAATAGGACTACAAACGAAGCTAGAACCTCTAGCGACTGGTCTTATGGGGATTTCAATGTAGACTATAATTATGATTTGGTAGGCAATCAGTACGAATTTTATTATACAATTACTTACCAAGGTGCGGTTTATTACACTATTGAGGGTTGGCAAATGGTTGACGGCTCTGCAGGATATTGGGCTTCAACAGTCGACTTTGAGGCTTTAGGACAAGGCATGGAAAATATGCCAGACTACACAACAGAAGTCTCTTGGACTTCTGATGCCAATGGTCTTAATATGCAAATGTCATTTGATTTTGGTGATACTATGCAAATATTTTATGAAATGACTATTAATAATGATGGCTCTGGATATTTTGCATACACATTAAATGGCGATTTAACATATTCTGCTTTGTGGAGTGCAAACGGAACAGGTCTATGGACTAATCATACTACTAACCCACCAACTGTAACGACATGGTAAAAATACTTTGATCTATAGTCTTTAATAAAGATTTTAAAACCCAACATACTGTTGGGTTTTTTATTAAAATTTTATAAAGCGCTGTGTTGTAGAAATGTTTTCATTACTAATCCTTATCAAATAAATACCTTGACTTAACAAACTTACGTCTATTTCATTAGCATTTGATACCGTTTTTACAAGCTGACCAATTAAGGAATAAATTTCAATGGAATAGGCCTCTGAATTTCCTTTAACATACAGTATATTTTGAACAGGGTTTGGATAGATTGTAACACCTGAAGCCTCTCCACTATTAAATATGTCATTTATAGCCTTTGGACTTCCATGAGTATTGATACAATTCCAACTTTCTGGTAATGAATTGTCCAAATCTGGAGAAATCAATTCTAATGTATTTCCAGTTCCATTTGCACAACTTGGCCAAGGTTGTTCAGAAGTGTAATAGACTTCATCCATGAGCTTGTCCCAAGGATTAAACAATCGAACAGCATCTGTTTGACCAAAACCAAAGCCCAATTCGCCTATATATGGAATGTTTGGAAATGCACTAACGAAGTTCATTTCATTTTTGACAATAACCAAATAACCGCTACCTTCTATTTGTGTGCCCTCGGGTATTACAAATACATGATTATCGTTATCATCTTTTATTTGCCAATTTGAAAGATCTATAGACGTTGGTTGAGAATTATACAATTCAATCCAATCACTTGGGTTAAATGCATCATTTGAATTGTAATTAATTTCGTTGATAACCACCTGTGATTTGACTTTAACGGGGACACTTTCGCTATACATACAAATTTCTGATTCATCCTTTACAATGACATTATAAGTACCAACAGCTAAGTCTAAAAACACATTATTGGTATCAAAATTTTGTCCTCCATCGATGCTATACAAATATGGACCTACTCCAGATGTTGGATTTATGGATATTGATCCATCTGCCGTTACAACAGAAGAAACTTCCGTTGCTATAATATCAACTGTATTAAATATACAAGCTTGAATTGAAAAGGTCTCCTCAAAAGAACAAAGACCTTGCGAATCTACAACAACAATATCATAATTGTCTGGGGCTAAATTATCAAACGAATTAGAGTCTGAAAATGTTTGTCCTCCATCGATACTATATTGAAAAGGACTTAATCCAGATGAAGTATAAATTCTAATAACTCCGTCATTTGAAGAAAGAGAAGAGGCGTGAGTTATATTGACATCTGCTTCAATAGTACAACCTGTTTCATCGGGACAAAAGACTTCTTGTACTTCATCATCAAATTCTCCAGTATTGGTTAGAATTAGATTGCCATTTAAATCAAGAACACTAAAATTCCCCTCACCGAAACCACAGCAAATTCCATCGCCATAAGAATCATAAACATATAGCGTAAAACAAGAACTGTAATCAAGACAAATATCTTCACTATAAAAATCCATTCCGCTTTGTAATGAACCTGTATTTACAATTTGATTTGCACCTTCATCATAGAGTTTCCAAGAGGTTTCTTGAGGATAATTATCGGCATTTATTACTAGGGTTACAATATCGTATTGTGAGTCTAAGTTTGTGGTTGTAAAATCAGAATTGTTACTCGAATCTCCGTCAACTTGATTGTTGATTTCTAATAAATTCAAAGTAATGTTGTTATCGTTTTGTTGTAGATTATCATCAATATTAATAATAAATTCGCCTTGATCTTGAAAAGGTATATTGACCGATTGATTGATAATATCAACTACAACACCATTTACAACAACTTCAATTTTTACATCTGTTACAGTTGTTTCACCCTGATTTGATATGATTGTATTTACCTCAACTTCTTCATCGCAAACTACAGCAAGATTACCAATAGAAAGTGCTCCATCCAATGCATGCACTTTTCTTACAATAGCACTTAAAGAATTGTTGTTTTCGTACTCATCAAGTATGTGATTTACATTTACTGTTATATTGTAATCACCAATAGTTGAAAAATCATGTGGTACTGAAAATTGAAAATCTGATGCACTAAAAGGTGGAATTGTTTGAGTAATGGTTAATGTTTCAATAGGTTGATCGTTTATCAATAGCTCAATTTCAAAATCGCTTATATCATTTAGACCAAAATTGGTGATTGTAGCAGTAACTAACTCACTATTACCTAAGGTAGAGGACGAAAGAGGTTCAACAATTGCTGATACACCCAAATCATAATCACCTTTGATATCGGCCCAAAAAGAGACCCATGGTCTAGCTTGCTTTATGGCCAATTGATCCTGTGCCGTTACCTTATACTCGATATCCATTCCAAAACCTTCTGCACCAACAACATCGTATAAGATTGAAAATTCATCATGAATAGTCGTTAAATATTCCCTCATTTGGTCGAGATATACTTGATCCATGACCAACTCACCAGGGTTGACTAAATTGGATAATCTTAGTACAAGATACCCTCCGCCTTGCGATGGATTTTGATACAATAAAATTTCCTCTGGTACCGAATTTGGATCTGGATTTGTAATCAATGATTCCCCCACTTGTGTGTTCAAATAAAAGGTGTCTTCGGTCTTATAAATTGGATCGATACTTATCCCCACACCATTTGATTTTTCTTCTTGAAAATTAGGATGACACAAGACGCCCATAGCCGCCATAAAATGATCTATCCGATAAAAATCTCTTTCTTCGTAGGCTCTAAAGTTCCACATACTCGCATAGACCTGTTTTATGGATTTAGAGATATGTCCTTCGTCAAGATGTTGAGTTTTGGAGGTATATAATCCTGCACCACTAAATCCAGGTAAGTCTTCATTGTTAGTGCTTGAACGGCATCTTACTGCAGTACCCTCAGGAAAATCGTCGTGCATCGCTTGTAAATCATCCATCATCCATTCTGGCATTGGAGCATCTTTTATATCTCTTCTAAAATCTTTTAGCCGTTCAGTTCTAAAATTGATGTCATTTTGAAACGCAGGATTATTAATCATGACTTGAGCTTCTTCATAAAAATTATTGAACTGCATGAATTCATCATAATAATAAAACGGAATTCCAAAACCATCGGGGATTGTTCCCTCAGGAAAATCAAATGATCTCATGGTTGCAACATTAGAACATTTTGCCCCAAAAGAACTGGACATTCCAAAATTAATATCTTCTAAAGGCATAATTTCAGTAATACTTAAATCTCGAATGGGGATTTGTGACTCTGTTGGTCTAAGATCTTCATACCAATTATTGACTTCAGTTAACGTCGCTTCTCTTATCTCAAATTGCTCATTTTCAACTTTATAATAAATATAGTTTCCTAACAAATTTGCAATTGAATCAATTGCCAAAGGTTCTGCGATATAGGCATTTGGAACATTGTCTTGTATAGCTCTCAAATTGACATGTGACAATGGAGTTTGTATCACAGAGGTTATGATTCCTCCAACTCTTGGCAATGAATTTGGAAGTGCATCATAAAGAACTATATCACGACTTCCTGGTG
>CBFIIL010000068.1:0-5386 GCA_965662485.1 Flavobacteriaceae bacterium
CAAAGTATCCTATTATTCTTCAATTTGTAACCACAAATGGCGATGTAAAAGAGGAAAAAATTGTTAGAGAGCAAGGGCCTATAGACTTTATAAATATTGATCCAGGGAATTATTTTCTCAGAGCAATTTTTGATACTAACGACAACGGCAAATATGATTCAGGAAATTTCCTAAAAAAGATACAACCAGAACGTGTCAGCTATGCTGAAGAACTTGTAGAAGTTCGTGCGTTTTGGGAAGAGTTTACAGAATTTATTTTGGAGGATTAACCTTTTAGGTTGGCTTTAATTAATTCTCTGTTCATTCGAGCAATGTTTTCTAATGAAATTCCTTTTGGGCATTCCACTTCACAAGCACCTGTATTGGTGCAGTTTCCAAAGCCTTCCAAATCCATTTGTGCAACCATATTTTGAACTCTATCTGTTGCTTCTACTTGTCCTTGTGGCAACAATGCGTATTGAGAAACTTTTGCGCCAACAAACAACATTGCAGATGAATTTTTACAAGTCGCAACACAAGCACCACAACCAATACAAGTAGCGGCATCCATAGCCTCGTCTGCGGCGTGTTTTGAGATTGGAATAGCATTTCCGTCTTGGGTATTTCCAGAAGTGTTTACAGAAACAAAACCACCAGCATGTTGAATGCGGTCAAAAGCAGAACGATCGACAATTAAGTCTTTGATTACTGGAAAAGAATTTGCTCTAAAAGGTTCTATAAAAATTGTATCACCGTCTTTAAATTTACGCATGTGCAGTTGACATGTCGTCACTCTTCTGTCTGGTCCATGAGCTTCTCCATTAATATATAAAGAGCAAGATCCACAAATACCTTCTCGACAATCATGATCGAAAGCTACAGGCTCTTCACCTGCTGTAATTAACTTTTGGTTGAGAACATCCAACATCTCTAGAAAAGACATATCAGGAGAAATGCCCTCAATTGGATATTCAACTATTTTACCTTTATTTTCGGCATTTTTTTGACGCCATATTTTTAACGTTAATTTCATAGCAATTTTATTTATAGGAACGTTCTTTAACTTCTATATTTTCGTATACTAATTCTTCTTTGTGCAATTGAGCATCTTTTGGTTCTCCTTTGTATTCCCATGCCGATACAAACTGAAATTCTTTTCTTCTTTGTGCTTCACCTTCTGCAGTTTGGTACTCCTCTCTAAAATGTCCTCCAGCTGATTCTTCTCTAACTAAGGCATCTTTGGCAAACAATTCACCAAGTTCTAGAAAGTCAGCAACACGACCTGCTTTTGCTAATTCTTCATTAAACTCATTGGCATCACCAGGAACAAGTACCTCCTTGTAAAATTCTTTGCGAAGAGCAGAAATTTCTTCAATAGCTTCTTTTAGCTCTTTTTCGTTTCTAGCCATTCCACATTTATTCCACATAATTTTTCCTAAGCGTTTATGGAAATAATCCACAGGTTTTGTACCCTTGTTGTTAATGAATTTGTCTATCTGTTTGCGTACATTTTTTTCTGCTTCTTCAAATTCTATACTATCTGTAGAAATTGGTCCTGTGCGTATATCATCAGAAAGATAATTTCCAATAGTATATGGCAATACAAAATAGCCGTCGGCAAGACCTTGCATTAGAGCAGAAGCTCCAAGTCTATTGGCACCATGATCTGAAAAATTGGCTTCACCAATTGCATACAATCCAGGTACTGTAGTTTGCAAATTATAATCCACCCAAATACCCCCCATGGTATAATGTACCGCTGGGTATATCATCATTGGGGTTTCATATGGGTTTTCATCCACAATTTTTTCGTACATCTGGAATAAGTTTCCATATTTACTCTTAACTACCTCTCTTCCAAGAGATTTTACAAGGTTGTTATCGTTTTCATCAAGACCTTTGACGTGCGCTTGTTCTTTTCCATAACGCATAATCGCTGATGCAAAATCAAGGAAAACAGCTTCTCCGGTAGCATTGACACCAAATCCAGCATCACAACGTTCTTTTGCAGCTCTTGACGCAACATCTCTTGGCACCAAATTTCCAAAGGCAGGATAACGACGTTCTAAGAAGTAATCACGATCTTCTTCAGCTATTGCTGTTGGTTTTAATGTTTTATTTTGAATGGCTTTGGCGTCTTCTAATTTTTTTGGAACCCAAATTCTTCCGTCATTTCGAAGCGATTCGGACATGAGTGTCAGCTTGGATTGGTGATCACCAGAGACAGGAATACATGTTGGGTGGATTTGAGTATAACAAGGATTTGCAAAATAAGCCCCTCTTTTGTGTGCTTTCCATGCAGCGGTAACATTACTGCCCATGGCATTTGTAGAAAGATAAAACACATTTCCATACCCACCAGAACCCAATACTACAGCATGGCCAGAATGGCGTTCAATTTCTCCAGTGACAAGGTTTCGAGTGATAATTCCACGCGCTTTTCCATCTACAATTACAACATCCAACATTTCGTGGCGGTTATACATTTTTATTTTTCCTCGTCCAATTTGGCGATTCATTGCAGAGTATGCGCCTAATAAAAGTTGTTGTCCAGTTTGACCTTTTGCATAAAAAGTTCTAGAGACCAAAACTCCACCAAAAGAACGGTTGTCAAGTAATCCACCATAGTCTCTTGCAAATGGTACGCCTTGAGCTACACATTGATCAATAATGTTTGTAGAGACTTCTGCCAGTCTGTATACATTAGCTTCTCTAGAACGGTAATCGCCACCTTTTACGGTGTCATAAAACAATCGGTATGTAGAGTCGCCATCGCCTTGGTAGTTTTTTGCAGCATTAATACCTCCTTGGGCTGCAATTGAATGTGCTCGTCTTGGTGAATCTTGAAAACAAAATGCTTTGACGTTATAACCCAATTCTGCTAGTGTAGCGGCGGCAGAGCCTCCCGCTAACCCTGTTCCAACAACAATAACATCAATGTTTCTTTTGTTTGCTGGATTTACAAGGTCGATATTGTTTTTATGAGTGGTCCATTTATCGGCAAGTGGACCATTTGGAATTTTCGAATCTAAAGCCATAAGTATATGATTTAGTGTGAGTTATTAAAAAAGTGGAACAAAGCAATAACAATAAAACCAAGTGGAATAAGTACTGCATACGCTTTTCCAACATTTTTGAGGCTGTTGGTGTATTTATTATTCCCTCCAACGGATTGAAAGGCCGAATTGAAACCATGTAACAGGTGCAATGCCAAAAATATAAACCCTATGCAATATAAAATCACGCGCCATAGGGGTACAAATTTATGCTGTAATTCTTCAAAATAACGGTAATCACTTCCATCGGCTAAAAGCCCAGAAGTATCACCTACCAAATATTTAACATTAAGCTCTGGAATCCAAAAATCTATAAAATGAATAACGAGGAAAACAAGAATAAATCCACCACTGTAAATCATATTCCTGCTCATCCATGTAGAATTTGCATTACCATTGTTTACTGCATAGCTTACACTTCTTGAAGCTCTGTTTTTAAATTCTAAAACAAATCCCATTACAAAATGAAAAACAACTCCAAAAATAAGAATGGGTTGTAGTACAAATTGCACTAAAGGGTTGGTCCCCATAAAATGTGAAACCTCATTAAAAGCATCTGGATTAAACACAGATAAGACATTGATTGCAAAATGTTGAAGGATGAAAAACATAAGGAAAAATGCAGAAAGTGCCATTGCAATTTTTCTCCCAATTGAAGACTTTAAAAATCCACTCATTTGATTAAATTTTTATAACTGAGCAAAGGTAACTCACAAGCCGTTCTTAGACAATAACATTTATCATAATTTTTTAAAATTTAGAACTTTTATAAATAGAAATTACATGTACTTTTGTTTTCTCCTCATTTTTTTTAAGATATAATCTAAAATATTTACTTTTGGAAAAACACATGAATATGAAATACCTACCCATTGATTCTAAATTATTTACTAAAAACAGAGCAAAATTTGTAGCTCAAATGATTCCCAATTCTATTGCTGTATTCAATTCCAATGATATTTTTAGTACAGGTGCAGATAGTACTTTACCATTTCATCAACACCGTAATATTTTTTATTTGAGTGGTGTTGATCAGGAAGAAAGCATATTAGTTCTTTTTCCAGACGCAAAAAATCAAAAGCACAAAGAAATTTTATTTTTAAAAGAAACGAATGATCATATCGCTATTTGGGAAGGTGCAAAACTCAATAAAATCCAAGCTACAGAAACTTCTGGTGTGCAAACGGTCTATTGGTTGGATGAGTTTGAGTCTGTTTTTGAACAACTTATGAGTGAAGCAAAAACAGTGTATTTCAATAATAACAATCATTATCGTCAAGCCGTTGAAATGGAAACGCGCGAAGATCGCTTTATCAAAACCGTAAAGCAGAAATTTCCAAATCATAAAATTGAGCATAATTTTCCCATCATGGAAGTCCTTAGAGGGGTTAAAGAGCAAGAGGAAATTGCATTGATTCAAAACGCTTGCGACATCACCGAAAAAGGATTTAAGCGTGTTTTAGGTTTTGTAAAGCCTGGTGTTATGGAATATGAAATTGAAGCCGAATATGCACATGAATTTCTCAAGAATCGCTCAAAAGGTTTTGCTTATACACCCATAATTGGATCTGGTTATAATGCTTGTGTTTTACATTACATTGAAAATAATCAAATATGTAAAGCAGGGGATATGCTACTTATGGACGTTGGTGCAGAATATGCCAATTATTCCAGTGATATGACACGAACAATTCCTGTGAGTGGTCGTTTTACAGCACGTCAAAAAGCGGTGTATCAAGCTGTTTTGAATGTAAAAAATGAAGCTACAAAAATGCTGTTACCAGGAACGCTTTGGGAAGAATATCATGTTGAGGTTGGAAAATTAATGACTTCTGAATTACTTGGATTAGGGCTTATTGATAGAGCAGACGTTCAAAATGAAAATCCAGAGAGACCTGCATATAAAAAATACTTTATGCATGGTACATCTCATCACATGGGACTGGATACACATGATTTTGGGCCATTAAAAACGCCAATGAAAGCCAATATGGTGTTTACTGTAGAACCTGGAATTTATATTCCAGAAGAAAAAATGGGTATCCGTCTGGAAGATGATGTTGTCATTCAACCAAAAGGAACACCCATTAATTTGATGAAAAACATTCCAATTGAAATTGATGAAATTGAAATGTTAATGAACGCCTAAGATTTTTTACTATTTTTTTTCGACAGAAAAGGGCTGATCAGAAATTTTCATGTCATGTACAGAATAGGTATCGCTTACACCAGTAACAATTTTGTTTAGAGCATCTTTGTCAATTTTATCGGCGTCAAATTCAACACTTGCAAGTTCGTTTTCAAAATCTACTTTTGCAGACAATACACCGTCTGTTTTGGCTAGTTTTTTC
>CBFIIL010000069.1:0-5307 GCA_965662485.1 Flavobacteriaceae bacterium
AAATTCTATTCCATTTTTTATTTTCACATCAACTGTTCTTTCATAAACATAATTTACCGGTAAACTGTTATAATTTCGATGTGTTTCAATGTAGAGTTCGTAAGATTTTTCAAAAATGGGTTTTAAGAAGTTTTTATCTTCAAGAGAATGAATTTTATATACCATTACAGTTTGACCCATAGGAAACCCATAGTTGTAATACGTATTTAAATATTCTTTTTCTTTTATCTTGATGAGTTTATAATTGACAACATTGCCCCATTGACCCCCAAAAATTGTGTCTGATAAGCTGCCTTTTTCTACTACTAAACTTCCGTAACAGTTTCTGCAATATTTGCTTTCAATTTCTTTGAAATTCAGTTTAGATTCTTGCTGAGCATTGCTATAAAACAGACCGAATATTAATATTACTAACAGTGGTTTATAATTCATCTTTATATTTAATTTTTTGTAGTATTTATCCTATAATATCAATAGAATATGAGCTTACATCTGTTACTAAACTTTACCTTTTTCTAATTTACCAAAATTGTCTTTAGGATTGAGCCATGGATTTTTCTCTGAAATAACATACTTTTTTTTCTCCTTTTTTTGTGTTGCCAGAGGTATTCGAATAATTTTATTTGAAAGCCCAAGTCAAATCATATATTTGATAATGTCCATTAACTTTAACAATATTCCATGCGTGATTAGAGCTATAAAAACCAATATCTTGTGCACTTGTTTTACCATCTCCAGTCACATAATTGTTTTCAATATTTGAAAGCTCACATAGTGCAATAAACAGTTCTGCATAGTCTTGGCAAACCCCTTCTCTTGAATTAATTGTATTCAGTGGTTTCCTTGCCCTTACTCCGTATACTTTTTGTTCTTCATTAAAGTAAGGTTTTACAATTTGATTATGAAGTTGTTCAATATTGCTGTAGTTTTGAGTTGGGATGGATGCCAAATGAGTGTCTATAGCACTGAATTTATGAGAAATGCCTTTTGCTGAAATATATATTAAGCAAAATATTAGGATAAATTCAAAAACGGATTTCATATACTTTAAAGGTAGTAATATTTTTCAACTTTAACCAAAGCTTGTTTTAGGGCATAATTAGATTCATCACGGTCGTGAATGGCTTTATTAAAATATTGTTGCATGGTGGCTGAGTATTAATCAGAGTTAGTGTTGACTTTTTAACTTTTGAATTTTTTTATTTTTCAAATCTAATAATTACTCTAGTTTTATTTTTTTTAATTTGTTAAATCTAACTAAATTAGTTTTTAATATAAATAGATATTATGAATAACAGTATCCTTACTTTTATTTTTTGTATTGGCTTTTCACTTTTTCTAGTCCAAGCGCAATGTAACCAACCAATTTTAACAACTATTTCATTTACTAATGGAGCAGAAGTTGAAACGTCTTATTGTGGAAATGTGAATGATAGGGGTCAGCGTGACGGCAAAGGACGTTTAGAGTACATTAACTTTGATATCTTATACAAAGAAGGTATGTGGAAAAATGATCAGTTAAATGGTGAGGCAAAAACAGTATTAACAAATGGTCAAGTATATGAAGGTATTTATGAAAATGGAAAATTGACAAAAGGTGTGTTTACTTCAAATATCAAGGGCGATTTATGGATCTATAATGGTGAGTTTAATGGAAATTATTTTCAAGGTGCAGGAATTGAAAGAAGAGAGATTAATAATCAAGTCATAATTAAAGAAGGCGATTTTTTTTCAGACAAACTATATCAAGGCACCGAAACCATCTATTATACTGATTCTGGTGTTAAAATTATTAGTAAATATTTAAAAGGAATTCCAACAGTATTGGATCGAAACGACATTAATACTTACAAAGCCGAAGATATCGTCGGAAATACTGAGTTTATTGAAGTTAGTTTATTACAACGAGGTACAATTGTTGATTCTAAGTTAGCCTATGATGTTGAGTTAGAAATTAATGGTGTAAAAGGTGAATGGCTTTTGGATAGCGGTGCAATGGGTTTTACCATTGGCAATATAATGTTTGAAAAACTTATAGCTAATGGTATAAAATATAAAGATCTAAATAAAATTGTAAAATCTTTCGGAATTGGAGGAGAGGCCTTTGGAGATCTTGTGGTTTTAGATCAAGTTAAAATAGGGGATTACATTGTAAAAAATGTGGTAGCTACAGTTCTTGATACCCCAAACTCATTATTGGGTACTGGGTTTTTATTGAAATTCAGTAATGTCATTTGGAATATGAAAGACAAGAAGTTAACATTATATAAATGAAAGCTAAAAAAAAGTTCAAAAAAATTAATTTTCATCGATGGTCAAATTGAAAAATTTTTAAATTGCTTTAATATTAACAATTAATCAAAAATCAATGAACAAAATAATACTAATTTTTATGCTTATTTCATTTAACAGCTACTCACAATATACTGGTGCAACCCCATGGGAAAATTGTTATGGGAAAAATGCATCTTGTGAAACATATCCTAGAGACGGTTATTTAGTAGGTTGTTCTGAAATAAGTGTCAAAACGTCTAAATATTCATCAGTAGTTGCTATAGTGAAGCGATACGATAAAGTTTTGAAACATGCATATATATCGGCTGGAAGTAGTTATTCTTTTGAAGTTCCTAACGGTACTTATCAGGTTTATTTTTATTATGGTAAGGATTGGAATCGAAGTAAAGAAATACAATCTGATCAATGTTTTAAAATTTATGGAGGTTTTAAAGAAGATGAATCAGTATCAAAGGATAATCCAATAACTCTCAATGACCAAATCATGAGTTACACTTTAACGCAAGTTACTAACGGAAATTTTAGTCCAAAAACAAGTAACTTAAAAGAGGCACTATAAATTGAATTTACCTTTTGTTAATAACAAATTAAAAAATAGGTTAACAGCAATTTAGCTGATTTGATTTCATTTTAAGAGATTTGATTTAATTGTTAACCCCCATAAGAAGGAAAAGTTTAAAATTCATTGAGCTCCAAGAGCGACTAAAATAGGGTTTGTATGGGGCGTATTCGAGGTAACTTTTGTAGGGTTTAAACTCCTTATATCCTTTATATGGCTCATATTGTGTATACATTGTAGTTGCCTCCTTTGTAGCCCCAACAAGCATCCCCATCATGATTTCTAATAATTACATCAATAAACCAACCTAGATGCGTCCCATTAAAGCCATACACGTGAAATTCTCCACTTTTACTGAAAAGGTAGGCAACTGGCCTGCCACCCCAGAGATAGATTGTTAAGTCGTCGTCCTCGGAATCAATATACGCTACAGCCTCGCCATCATATTTAAAAAGTGAAATTTCGTCTTGTGCGAACAGATCTGAGTAAATAAATAGTAAGGCAACTAATAATAAATTTTTTCTCATTTTTTTAAATAAAACAAACATAGATTAACAAGTATTTGAACATCATCACAGCATTATTATTTTCAAAATAAAAAAATGAGGGTTTTTCAATCTTAATTTGATTTAATTCTGTTCTGAAGCCTTTATTTTCGATAAAGCGTGATTGTAAATTCACTTCCGTCCCCTAGGTATCCTTTCCTTATTTTTGGTCCAAAATATACACTCGAATTGGAATTTCTAATGTCAATTAAATGAGCTCTTTCCAACGCTTTTGCGCCCTTATTGGTGTATAATCTATGATTTTTGTAACAGATATTTTTAATCACGTTTTTACCTTTAATTTTATATTGTGGACCTAACTGTTTTCCTGTATCGTAATCAAATATAGTTAAGTAATTATCACTGCCATTTTTCCTAATCAATAAAAAATATTTACTACCAAATACACCAGAACGCTGATCCCAAGTTTTTGTTTTAAGTATTCTTTGAATTGATGTTTCTGTATTTCTATTTTGTATTGGTTTTTGACTAGTATTTGAACTTTCAGTTGGGGTTTGTTTTACAGTTTGTGATGGTGTTCTAGTTTCTTTTTTAGGTCTTTTTCTTGTAGTTTTAATGGGGGTTTTGTCATCATCTACAATAGTATAAGTATAATTTTGTTTTTTACCTATTTCTATGTTTGCTATAGGTTGTAATTCTATTTCTATAGTTTCATTTGATTCAACAATTTTATCATTAAAAACCACAAGTTCAATAAACCCGATTTTTTGATTTGCCTGTATAGTAATAGTGTCGGTTTTTGACCTATAATCATTATGATCTGCGGTTCCTGAAAAAAACAGTGGAATTTTAACAATTGAATCTGAAACTTCAGATAGTATGATCGGAATTTTTACTGCAGATAACGATTCTTCTCCCTTTGCTTCTTCAGTTTCAAAATTAGCAATTGGAATTATTTTAGGATTATTTATATCAACAATAGGTGTTATTGGTTCTTTTTCATTTTTGCCAAACAAACCAAAAATACTCGCAGTTAATAATGCAAATATTATTAAATAGGTAGCATATTCTTTTTTATGAATTTTAATAAAATCAAGACTTTTTTTAATAGCCTTTTTTGTTTCAATCCTTTTGTTCTCTATTATTGTTACAGTTTCTGTTTGATTTTTATTTAGTTTTAATTTTATTGTATCTACAGTCCATATACTGTTGAGCTTCAAGAAACTAAGCAGGTTTAATAAATTTGGTTTAATGTTGTGTATGTATGGGATTAGCTTGTTTTTTGATTCTGAGATAATGTTTGAAAGGGATAATTTCTGCTTTTCAAGAGAAATTTCCAGGGTTTCATTTTTTGTAATTTCGATACTTCTTTTAACTTTATTGTAACCCCCTTTGATTATTTTTATTTCTACAACGGTACCATAGTTAAAAGATTTGCTAAATTTTGATCCATAGTGTCTATCCTCATTAAAGCATATTTCTGCTTCTATATCATCATGTATTTTAATACTAAGATTAAAAAAAAGTTCTGTTGGTGGTTCATTAATATGCTCCTTTAATTTTAGTAGATCTTTTCTAAATTTATCGCATGAAGTGTATCGTTTCTGAGGCTCTTTGTTCGTTGCTTTCTGAACAATTTCATTCATTTTAAGACTTACATTCTGATATACAGATTGAATTGATGGTAGTCTTTCATTGGCCACTTTCAAATAAATTTGTCCTTGAGTACATCCTTCATAAGGCGCTTTTCCAGTTAACATTTGCCACAGCGTCACTCCAAGGCTATATATGTCCGATGACTTTGTTATTTTACTTCCATTACAATGCTCAGGACTCATATACATAGGCGTATAACCTGCTGAACCCCCAATTTGTGTAAGCTTCGTATCGTTTTCAGTATTTTTTGCAATTCCAAAATCCAATAGTCTGATATCAGAATTTTCATTT
>CBFIIL010000070.1:0-4977 GCA_965662485.1 Flavobacteriaceae bacterium
TTAGGGGTAAAGGTGTATGTTGTTGTGGTATTGGGGTCAAAAGCTGGGCTCCAAGTTCCTATTATACCGTTGTTTGATGTTGTAGGAATGGTCAAACTCGTACCGATACATACATCAGAAATTGGCGTAAAATCTGGTGTTGTTAGCGGTGTAATTCCAATAGTCATATCAACTGTTGCGGCACATTGTCCAGCATCAGGGGTAAAGGTGTATGTTGTTGTGGTATTGGGGTCAAAAGCTGGGCTCCAAGTTCCTGTTACGCCGTTAATATCTGTTGCAGGTAAAGGGTTAGGATCTCCAACACAAATAGAATCTATTGGAGTGAAAGTTGTAGATTCACTAGGATTTACATTTGCATTTACAGCTACTCTTGTCCCTGTTTGACATCCATTTTCAGATGCTAAGACCCAAAATGTTACATTTGAGCTGAGTACTGGATTGTATGTGTTTCCTGAATGTAATAAGTTGCCTCCAAATTCATCATCAAACCACAAAACATCTGTTGTATTTGATGTTGCCTCAAGATTAGCAGCTTCATTTTCACAACTTGTCGAGGGGGTTGTTGATAAAATTTCAGCAGGACTAAATGAAGTACTCGCAGAGATGCTTAGTTCAGGGTCTCCAGGCATACCTCCATATTCTACCACAAAACCAGTAGCTGTATATTGAGGTGGCTGACCAGCTGTACTATCAGGTAAATCATTCCAAGATCCAGGGTTGTCTGTCACAGAAACATCTGTTATATGTGCGTAATCTTCGTTATTTCCTGCATTGTTTGGTTCACCTGCGTTCCAATTTGAATACATCCCTGCCGGGGCTGATCCATTTTGATTACCATTCCAAAAAATGGTTCCTTCCTCTGGTCCTGTTACCCATTTCCAAACACCTTCAGATTCTACATCACTTGCCCCTATCCACCCTGTGCCGGGTGATAATTCTCCGCATATTTGAGCTTCATCAGCGTTTGTTATTGTAGCTAAATAACCTTGTAATCCATAATAACTCATAGCTTCTGCATTTGCTTTTGCAGTTGTCCAAGGAACGGCATATAAAGGAACAAAATCGTAGTAATGTCCATCTAAAAAATTTGCTTCACCAACAGTTAGGGAAAATGTTTTTGGCCCAACACTTAAGTTGCTACTTATAAAAACAACATCATACACCGCATTAATAATGTCTGTATACAAAATTGTGCTACCACTTGCAGGGGATAGTGTTAGTTTTGCTTGTGCAGCATTCCAGTTACTTGTAACATTTGGATGACTCCCTGATAAAATTAATTGATCTTCTCCTAAAATATATCCTGACGAAACTTGAATATAAAATGCTTCTGTTGAGTTACTATCCGTATCAGCAATATTAAAGGAAGTGACAATGTTTTGTTGTGTTTGTGGGCAGTAAATTTGATTTCCAATTGCCGTAACAACAGGGGGATCAGATTGACAAAACCCTTGAAACATAAAAAATAATGACCAAAACATTAGTGTAATTCTAAGAATCCTTTTCAATGACATACAGTTTTTAATTTAATTTATGTGATCACAAGATAAAACTTGTCCAATTGAAATAGAATAAAAAGAACAATACATTTGCTATACAAACTATAGAATTTAATTTTTTTAAGTCTATAATTTTTTTAACCAATTTTTCATTGAAACATGGCTTTCTATGAGATCTTTTAAATCTTTAATTGCTACTCTTTCTTGTTTCATGGTGTCTCTAAAGCGTACTGTAACTGTATTGTCATTTAGTGTTTCGTGGTCTATTGTAATACAAAACGGAGTTCCAATAGCATCTTGTCTCCTATATCGTCTTCCAACGGCGTCTTTTTCATCATAGCTTACATTAAAGTCCCATTGCAAATCTTTCAAAATTTCTTTGGCAATTTCTGGCAATCCATCTTTTTTCACAAGTGGTAAAATGGCTGCTTTTGTAGGAGCCAAAACTGCTGGTAGTTTTAAAACTGTTCGTGTAGAGTTATTTTCTAATACTTCATTTTTTAAACTGCTAGAAAATACAGCCAAAAACATACGATCTAGTCCTATAGAGGTTTCTAAAACATAAGGAACATAGTTTTTATTTTCTTCTGGATCAAAGAATTGAAGTTTTTTTCCTGCATATTTTTCATGCTGACTAAGGTCAAAATCTGTTCTGGAATGAATGCCTTCAAGTTCTTTAAAACCAAAAGGAAATTTAAACTCAATATCGGCTGCAGCATCTGCATAATGTGCTAGTTTTTCGTGGTCATGAAAACGGTAATTTTCTTCTCCCATTCCTAAAGAAAGATGCCAGTTCAAACGCTTTTCTTTCCAATGTTCATACCATTCCCCTTGTGTTCCAGGTTTGATAAAAAATTGCATTTCCATTTGTTCAAATTCGCGCATTCTAAAAATAAACTGACGTGCAACGATTTCATTTCTAAATGCTTTTCCTGTTTGCGCAATACCAAAAGGAATTTTCATACGTCCTGTTTTTTGAACATTTAAAAAATTCACAAATATCCCCTGTGCAGTCTCAGGGCGAAGATATAAATCCATTGCACTATCTGCCGAGGCGCCTAGTTTTGTTCCAAACATGAGATTAAATTGCTTCACATCTGTCCAGTTTCGGCTACCACTTACAGGATCTGCAATTTCTAATTCTTCTATAAGTTCTTTTACATCTGCTAAATCTTCATTTTCTAATGATCTGGCCAGACGTTTAAGAATCGTATCAATTTTTTCTTTGTACCCTAAAACACGTGGATTTGTACTTGTAAATTCATCTTTATTAAAAGTCTCACCAAAACGTTTTTTAGCTTTTTTGACTTCTTTTTCAATTTTTTGTTCAAGTTTAGCGCAATAATCTTCAATTAAAACATCGGCTCTGTAGCGTTTTTTTGAATCTTTATTGTCTACTAATGGGTCGTTAAATGCATCAACATGTCCTGACGCTTTCCAAGTGGTTGGATGCATGAAAATTGCAGCATCGAGCCCTACTATATTGGTGTTCATTTGCACCATCGCTTTCCACCAGTATTCGCGAATGTTTTTCTTTAATTCTGCACCGTTTTGGCCATAATCGTACACAGCACTTAGGCCATCATAAATCTCACTGCTTTGAAATACAAATCCATATTCTTTAGCATGAGAAATGACGTTTTTAAAATGATCTTCTTGGTTGTTCATGCCACAAAAATAGAAAACACAAAGAAATTAAGCGCTGAGAAATCAAAAAATATAAGATTATTTTTAATTTTACTACGCCTTATCTCTATGTATTGATTATGAACTATTTAGTTGACTTATTTTTTCCTCCATCCTGCCTTGCGTGTTCAAAAACTTTACACGACAATGAAATTGAGATTTGTGTCGAATGCAGACATCATTTGCCATTAACTAATTACCATTTTCGAAAAGAGCAACCTATAAATCAATTGTTTTTTGGGCGTCTTGAATTTAAAGCTGCTACATCGTTATTTTTTTTTCAAAAAAATAGCCGTGTACAGAAACTTCTACATCAACTTAAATATAAAAATCAAGAATCACTAGGTACAATTTTAGGCACTTGGCTGGGATTGGAAATGAAATCCTCTATGCTTTTTGATACTGTTGATTTAGTTGTTCCTGTTCCTTCTCATAAAAAAAGAATGAAAAAACGTGGTTATAATCAAGTTCTTTCTTTTGCACAAGCAATTGCAAATGTACTTGAGGTTCCTTGTAACAATTTAGTTTTAACTAAGACAAAAAATACTAAATCTCAAGTTTTTCAAACAAAGGAACAACGCTGGGAATCAGTTGCAGATAGCTTTAAAATTATCACAAATAAATTTATTTATAAAAAACATATTTTGATTGTTGATGATTTAATTACAACTGGATCAACTATTGAAGCATGTGCAAATGTATTAATTGATGCAGGAGTTAAAAATCTTAGTTTGGCAACCATTGCAATTACGTCATCTATGTTTCGATAAAATTAAAATAAGTTGTTTCTTTGTGTTCAAATATGTGGTATGAAAAACACGATTTTAAATATTATTTTTTTTATAACTATTAGTTTGGTTTTATTTCAATGTGCTAATCGTGGAACAGCTGATGGCGGCCCAAAAGACGAAACCCCACCCATAATCACAAAAGAAGAGCCAGCAAATTTTTCAACAAATTTTAAGGCAAACGAAATTCAAATTTATTTTAATGAATACATTAAGTTTAAAAACCTTCAAAAACAACTTATAGTATCCCCACCAATGGACCCCGAGCCAGAAATTACACCTTTAAGTGCAGCTAGTAAGTATATTACAATTAAAATATATGATACGCTTCAGCCAAATACAACTTATGCAATTAATTTTGGTGAAAGTATTATTGACAATAACGAGGGTAATCCTTTTCCTTTTTACAAATATGTTTTTTCAACAGGTTCTTACATCGACTCACTTTCTGTCAAAGGATTAATTATAGAGGCTTTTGAACGTGAAACTCCAGAATCTGTTTCAGTATTGCTGCACGAAGTCGATAGTGCTTACACAGATTCAATTGTATTTAAACAAAAACCTAAATACATAGGAATTACAGACAGTTTGTCAGAATTTTCTATTGATAATATAAAAGCTGGAAGTTATCTGTTAACTGCATTGAAAGAGGAAAACACTAATTATATTTATCAGCCAAAAGATGATAAATTTGGATACAGAAGCCAATTTGTAACGGTGCCTTCAGATACGGCCTATGTTCTTAAATTATTCAAACAAGATCCTGAATTCAAATTTACTCGTGCCAGACAATTAGCAGAAAGCCGGATTGGCTTTGCTTATGAAGGGATTCCAGACAGTCTAAGTGTAAAACTGTTGTCTGATGTTCCAGATGATTTTTTATCTACAACTTCAAAGGAATTTGAAAAAGACACCTTAAATTTTTGGTTGAATCCAAAACTTGATATTGATTCTTTGCGTTTTCAGGTGACATATTTTTCTACAAAAGATACTGTTACTGTGCG
>CBFIIL010000070.1:4987-5274 GCA_965662485.1 Flavobacteriaceae bacterium
AAATGGAAAAGGATTCATTAATACTAAAAACAGTTAATTCTACACTCAAACCTGGAGATGATATGCTATTGCGTTCAAGTATTCCTTTGACCGCTGTAGACATGTCTAAAACTTTAATAATTGATAAGGATTCAGCAGCTATTGAAAGTTTACTTTCTATTGATAAAAACAACCCAACCCTAGCGAAGTTAAACTTTGGTTTGACTGAAAATAACAATTATGATATTACTCTTTTTCCTGGCGCTTTAAAAGATTTTTATGGTACAGAAAATGACACACTGCGTCTA
>CBFIIL010000071.1:0-4983 GCA_965662485.1 Flavobacteriaceae bacterium
TTTTACAGGAATTACAATGCTGACTTTTAATTCAGACATTAATATTTTGCTGCTTTTCCATCTGCAGAAGATGCTTTAATGAAATCTCTTAAATCTTCATTAGATTGAATTAAATCTTCATTTCGCAAATACATCATATGCCCACTTCTGTAGCCTTTAAATGTAAAGCGATCTTTCATTTTTCCACTTGGATCAATTTGCGAAAGCGTATATTTTGCACTAAAATAGGTCGTTGCTCCATCATAATATCCAGACTGGTTAAGCACTTTTAAATAAGGATTTTGAGCCATCGCCAAGCGTAAATTGTCTCTTGTATTGTCATTATCATTGTTCCATGGTCGAACAGAGCCAAACATATTGTATTTAAGATCGGTTTCAAACTTTAGTTCATTTTTTATATAATGATTAATTGCTGGCGTAAAAGAATGCAACCAAGAAGTTAATTCAGCGTTATAATCGGGGCTAGAGCCCGCTTCTTTTTTATCAATACCTAAATATCTTGAGTCCAGCCGTCCAATGGTCTGACCTGTTTTATCTCTCAATAATTCTTTCCAAAAAAAACTAGTTGGCACATCCAAATTGTGTTGAAGTACCGCTTTTTTACTTATACCAGAGTAATAGGCCATTTTTTCGCTGACGCTCATTTTTTCTTCTTCTGCAATAAATCCGCCTTTGGCCAATGCAGGGATTAGAATATTTATTGTAAAGTTTTCAACTTCAGGTAAAACATCTAATAGATCTTTGGATTGAAGTTTTTCTGGAAGCATTTTGTGATGCCAAGCCGTTGCAGCATAGTAGGGGAGATTGAGTGCAGAAGAAACAGGGCCACCAACACGTAAGGTTTTATAATCCGCCGGCGAAACTAAAATAACACCATTTAGATACATCCATTGATTTTGTTGTAAAGCTAAAGAGAGTCCCATCACGCGAGTTCCACCATAACTTTCACCTATGATATATTTTGGAGATTCCCATCGATTCTTTCGTGTAACAAAAGTATTAATCCATCCAGAGAGATATGCTATATCCTCATTGATTCCAAAAAATTGATTACGGTCTGGCATTTCGCCATCTTCGTTAGGTATCATTCGCGAGTAAGCTGTATTTACAGGATTTACAAATACAATATCAGCAACATCCAAAATAGAATTTGGATTACTTTTAAATCCGTAAGGTTGAACAGGGTAACCTTCCTCATCAACCTTTAGAATTCGAGGACCAGTATAAGCCATGTGCATCCAAACTGACGCTGAGCCGGGCCCACCATTGAATGAAATAATCAATGGACGCTCTGCACGACTTTTAACGTTATTTCGAGTGTAATAGGTGTAAAAAAGACTTGCAATAACGGCACCATCTTTATCCCACACGGGTTGCATACCCGTTTCGGCAGTATAGTTGACGGAAACTCCTTTTATGGTTGTTTTATGTTGTGTAATCACAGAAGTGTCTACAGGAACTTCCAAGTTTTGAGAAACACCAAAATTTAAACATAAACTTAATAAAATGATAATACTATTGCGCATGATGGACTGTATTTTGAGCCCCTAAAATACAATAAATGATTTGAAATTATAGTCTGCTAGTATATAGTAAAGACTAAAGTTCTAAATTTGCTAATGTTACTGCTATAATTTGTTGCGCTTTTTCTTTTTCACTTTCGTGAACAAAAACGTCTTGATGGCCATAAGTTGTTGGGCCAAATCCAGCCAAACGTCCAGATTCTGTTTCATCTTTTATGATAGCTGTAATTCCTTGATTGTCAAGGTTTTCACGAATCAATTCTACGACAATAAAACTTCCACCATAGATTTTGTGATATGCCATTTTTAATTATTTTTAGATTTAAGACAACAATATTAATACCAAATCTATGATGATCTCCAAAATATATTTAAATAACTGAAACATAATTTAGTTTTTACAATCTAAACATTCTAAGGTGTTAGATTTCACTTTTAAAAAGTGTTCTTCTTCTCCATTTTTCAAAAGATCTTGGTGTATATCATAATTTCGATGGAACGTATAGGTGTTTTTGTTTGCATAGAGCACAGCATCTTTTGGAAGCGTCACAATAACTTCAACCCCCTGATCTCTAAATTTATGAGCAATATCAGTCGTTAAATAGGAGTCCAGCTTAAGTGTATTCTCATCAAAAGTATATCCATATTGTACGTTTTCGGCACGTTCTTTTGCGAGTTCATAGGTTTTTCCACGAGAAGATTTTTCAACAGAAATAGAACCCAATGAATCATTTGTGGAACGTATAATTAGTCGAATGTTAGAACCGTAAATCAACTGGTTTTGATTATCGTCTCTGTACACTTTAAAATCATCACTTCTAAATAGATCTCTATATGTTAGTTTTGTGAAAGTAGCATTTTTTGACATTTCCAAAAATAAGGTGTCATTTTGAGTCACTGGAAGTTCATTTATTTTTGTTACATACGCTTTTTCTTTAAAATCAACGAGTTGAAGTACACTAAACACAACGAGATGTAAAACGGCAATACTCCATATTACAAACAATGAAATACGAACCTTTTTGTTTAGGAATGTACTTTTTGTTTTCAACAATCGTAGTCCAAGAAAAACAATAAATAATGGAGGGATAATAACTGTAATTAGCAAAACAACTGTCATCCACCAAAGCGGTACGCTTGTGGTGTTTATTAGGCTTTCAATTTCAATTCCTGGAACAGTTACTCCAAAAATTCCTAATGTAAAAAAGCTGATTGTTGTTGTAATAATTGCAAAAACTCCAGATATGATTAATAGTATACCAATTACTTTAATAAATAATTTAAAAAGGATAGATAAAAATGAACTAAGGGCTTCAAAAAAGGAACGAGATTTATTTTGTAATGCATTTAAATCTTGTTGTTTTACTTTTTCAGTCACTTTATCTAAGTGCTCTTTTACATTACCAAACCCTTCTTTAACTTGTTCTTCTATATTGGTAATGTTAATGGGCTTTCCCATCATTGAAAGTTTTTCGGCTGTTGTGTTTGCGGCTGGGATTAGACACCATAAAATTACATAAAGCAATACGCCTGTACCAAGGCCAAAAACGAGCAATATCCAAATCAATCGTACCCACAGCGCTTCAATACCAAAATAGTGCCCCAGTCCTGCAGAAACACCGCCTACAAAAGCATTTTCTTTATCACGAAATAATCGCTTAATAGTGTTGTTTGTATGTTCATCAGTAGTGTTGTTTGTATGTTCATCAGTAGTGTTATTATGGTTTTCATCATCAATGTTATAATCTTCAGGTTGTCCCATAATATTAATAATATCTTCAACAATTTTTGAAGTGATGACTTGCTGACTCGAACTTATTCGTTCCGAAAATAACTCTGCAATTCGTGCTTCAATATCTGCAATAATTTCTGATGTTCCTTGTTCATTTTGCATAGAACGTTTTACAGCAGCCAAATAATTTTGTAGTTGATTATACGCATCTTCATCGATATGAAAAAAGAGCCCTGCTAAATTTATACTTATTGTTTTTTTCATTGTTTAGTTTGATTTTGGGTCACAATTGAAACTGCACTTTGCAATGCATTCCATGTTGTGTTTAATTCTTTTAAAAATAGTTTTCCAGATTCAGTTAATCCATAATATTTGCGTGGAGGTCCAGTGGGCGATTCTTCCCATCGGTATTGCAAAAGACCAGAGTTTTTTAAGCGTGTGAGTAGAGGATAAATTGTACCTTCTACCACCAGCATTTTAGCGTCTTTTAGCGTCTCTAAAATCTCTGCAACATAGGCGTCTTTGGGTTCTAGAACGGAAAGAATACAGAATTCCAAAACCCCTTTTCGCATTTGCGCTTTGGTGTTTTCTAACTTCATGTTTTTATTCAAAATTTTTACAAATCTATACATTAAAAGGTATTATGCATAACATAGTATTATATTTTAACATTTATTTAACATAGTAAAACATCATTTATAATGTCTATATTAGCAGAGTAACATTAGTTTTAGTGATTTTGACACCACGTAAATTCAATTTTTTTTTGATATATAATCTACCTTCAGCTTTTTTGTGTGGGGTAAGGGTAAAACATATTAATGCAGAGTATTGTCGAGTTCATGTTCGGCACAAATGGATTAATAAAAACCCATTTAAGTCCATGTTTTGGGCCGTTCAAGGTATGGCAGCAGAATTGGCTACAGGAGCACTTATAATAATGAAAATTAAGCAATTAAATAGAAACATGTCTATGCTTGTCATCAAAAATGAAGCTCAATTTACAAAGAAGGCTAAGGGCCAAATTATTTTCTCGTGTACTCAAGGGAAGGAGATTGATATGTTGTTAAAAAAAGCTATTGAAACTGGAGCTGGTCAAACAATAACGCTAACTGCAGAGGGGCGTGACGCGTCTGGTGATGTAGTTTCTGTGTTTAATTTTCTTTGGAGTGTAAAACTTAAGTCCTAAATGTTAAATTTTTTGGTGGCTTTATTTTTTTTTCTAATTTTAATTAAAATTCAAATCAACTGCCTATATATCAAAACTACTTTTAATTTCTAAATCTAAAATAAATGGCAAGAGCAATGTTTGAGTATACCAAAATGGTACTCAAAAAAGTAAGTTTTGACACCAACCTATTTTGTACTGAAGTAAAAAAAGCGATGGAACGCTTATTACCATATGAAATTGAAGAATTAAAAGTTTTTATTGAATCTTTAATGAAAATCAACCCTGATCTTAGACGCTGTTCGGTCTATTTAGTTTAATTTTTATTTTGCCACAGGGCTAATGATTTCTACATTTTGAAACGCAATAGCACCCCTAATAATTCCAGAAATGCTTTTGTGTAGAGCATCAATAATTTGGATTTTTAATTCGTTGCGGTTATATATCAAACTCACTTCTCGTGCTGGAGATGGCTCTTTAAAATGACGCAAATTTTGTTGTTCTTTTTCTTTTAAATCAATGGTATTCAGAAAGGGGAGAAGTGTCATTCCCATCCCTTC
>CBFIIL010000072.1:0-4872 GCA_965662485.1 Flavobacteriaceae bacterium
AAAATAGTGAAAGTGATGTGCGTTTGGCACAACTTCAAAAATGGCAAACAACCTCAACAGGACTTCCTCAAATTAGTGCCAACGTGGCCTACAACAATTGGATTAAACAGCAAGTGTCTTTAATTCCTGCTGAATTTTTTGGTGGAACACCAGGTCAATTTACAGAAGTTGCTTTTGGTACTACACAAACAATGAATGGTTCTGTAACACTAAATCAAAAAATATTTGACGGTTCTTATCTTGTAGGATTACAAGCCGCAAAAGTGTATTTGGAAATTTCTAAAAATGCCAAAGAAAAAACCTTGTCTGAGCTTAGGAAAGCTGTTGTGAATGCTTATGGAAATATCCTGATGACAGAAGAAAATCTTAAAATCATCAATTCAAATATAAAGGTGGTAGAGGAAAATATTTCTGAACTACAAGAGGTGTACAAAAATGGAATGATTGAACAGGAAAGTGTAGAGCAACTTCAGCTCACTTTATCTGGACTTGAAAGCAGTAGAAATTATAATCTTAATCTAAAAAAAATTGCTTATCAAATGTTTAATTTGACCGTTGGACTTGATGTTAATACTAGAGTTCAACTTACAGATTCTCTTGAACAATTAGTTTTGGAAACTCAACTAAAAAGCCTAGAAAATGTAGATAGTAGTGCTGAGGATATGATTGATTTTAAAATTGCTAAAAATGATTTTCGTTCTAAAGAATTATTACTTAAACTCGAGAAAAGCAAAGCACTTCCAACAATAAATGCTTTTGTTAATGGGTCTTATGCCGGCAATAGCAACGAATTTGATTTTTTGAACCGTTCACAAAAATGGTTTGGTGCTTCGCAGTTTGGGGTTAATATGTCTATCCCTTTGTTTAGTTCTTTTGGGAGATCATCATTAACGCAAAAGGCAAAAATCAATTTAGAAAAGTCTGAAAGAAATTTAAACGATGTTAAACAAAAAATAGAGCTTGAAATACAACGTGCAAAAAGTGATTTAAATTTTGCTTCGCAAGATTTAAACACCAAAAAACAGGCGTTAGAACTTGCTGAAAGAATTGAACAAAAAAATCAAATAAAATTCTCAGAAGGAATAGCTTCTAGTTTTGAGTTAAGTCAAGCTCAAACACAACTATATTCTGCTCAACAACAATATATTCAAGGGATGTTTAATCTTATTAGTAAGTATGTTGTCCTTGATGCACTTGTAAACCCAGTCGTAAATTAAAACAAAAGAAATGATTAAAACCAATACTCAAATAGTCATGAAAAACATAGTATTATTTTCCTTTTTTGCAATTTTTGTTGCTTGTGGAAATACAAACAAAGAACCTGCTTCGCTTACAAAATTGAAAGCAAAAAAAAGTGATTTAATTTCACAAATTGACAGTTTGAGTCTCGTACTCAAATCCGTTGACGGAGAAATTTCAAAATTGGATACACTAAAGCGCTTTACACCTGTTACAGCATTTGAAACCAAGACAAAAATTTTCAATCATTTTATTGAAGTTCAAGGAAATGTTGAGGCCGATCAAAGTGTTGAGCTCTACCCAGAGAGTGGTGGTAATATTATAAAAATATATGTAAAAGAAGGTCAAAAAGTAGCTAAAGGTACTGTTTTGGCGCAAATCGATAATTCCATTATTGAAAGTTCAATTGTTGAGCTACAAACTCAATTGGATTTAGCAACAACAACTTTTGAGCGTCAACAACGATTATGGAATCAAAATATTGGTAGTGAAATGCAATTTCTTCAAGCAAAAGCCAAAAAAGAAGGTCTAGAAAACAGCTTGAAAAGCATAAACGCACAAGCAAAAAAACTAAAAATTGTTGCTCCTTTTTCAGGCACAATCGATGAAATTTTTGGCAAAATTGGAGGTCTTGCAGTGCCTCAAATGCCTGTACTTCGACTGGTGAATTTAAATAAAATACATGTTGAAAGTGAAGTCACAGAAACCTATTTGAAATCTATAAAAAAAGGCACTGAGGTAGAACTTAATTTTCCATCCTTAGGCAAAACAATAACTTCCAAAGTTACTCAAGTTGGTAATTTTATCAATCCAAACAATCGAAGTTTCAAAGTACGTATAGATCTCAATAATGCCAATAACGACATTAAGGCAAATTTACTTGCAGATGTCAAAATAAAAGATTTTCAGGCCAATGGTATTGTGCTGCCAACAACCATTTTACAAAAGGATAGATTAGGTAAAATATTTGTGTTTACATTAAAAAAAGAGGGGGAAGTTTATACAACCCAAAAAACATATGTGAATGTACAAATGTCCTACAACAATCAATCGTTTATCTCGGAGGGCTTAGCAAAAAATACGCTTGTGGTAGACAAAGGATCACGACTTATAAAAGCAGATGAAATAGTAACTCTTGTTGATTAATTAGATATGAGCGCAAAAACAAACAAAGAATTTAAGCTCTCTTCTTGGGCGATTTCGAATAAATCCACAGTCGCAGTAATTACATTAATTGTTGTTCTTGGTGGGTTGCTTTCTTACACCAGCATGCCTCGAGAGAATTTTCCAGAAATTATAGTACCGCAAATTTATGTTGGGACTCCATACCCGGGAAATTCTGCATTAGATGTCGAAAAACTGATTACAAAACGACTAGAAAAAGAAATAAATTCCATTACTGGCGTTGATAAAATTACCTCAAACTCCATACAAGGATACTCGAGTATTAATGTTGAATTTAATTTTGACATTACCCCTTCTGATGCCCTACAAAAGGTGAAAGATAAGGTCGATATTGCAATGGCAGACAAGGATTTTCCAAAAGATTTACCTACCGAACCTAGCATCACCGAAATGAATTTTAGTGAGCAAATGCCAATTATGAACATCAATCTTTCAGGAGATTTTTCAATGGATCAACTTAAAGAATACGGTGAGTATTTGGAAGATGAAATTGAAAAATTAGCTGAAATTTCTAGTGTAGATATTCGTGGTATTCAAGAAAAAGAACTGGAAGTTGCCGTTGATTTATATAAAATGGAAGCTTCAAAAATTAGTTTTAATGATATAGAAAATGCAATTGCTTTTGAAAACCGAAGCGTGTCTGGTGGCGATATTCTCGAAAATGGAACACGACGAACTATTCGTGTTGTTGGAGAATTTAAAGATCCTCTTAGGGTGAAAAATATTATTGTCAAAAGCGAAAAAGGCAACATTGTTTACCTGCGTGACATTGCAGAAGTCCAATTTAAAGAGCAAGAAAAACAAAGTTACGCCAGAGAATATTCACAGCCTGTTGTGATGTTAGATGTCAAAAAAAGGAGTGGACAAAATCTACTAGAAGCATCGACTAAAATCGACTTAATTATTGAAGAATCTAAAGCAAGTGTGTTCCCAGACAATCTGGTAATTTCAAAAACAAACGATCAGTCCAACGATACCAGAACCATGGTAGCCGACTTAGAAAACAGTATCGTTCTTGGAGTTATTTTGGTTGTTGCAGTGCTTTACTTTTTCTTAGGGTTTAGAAATGCATTATTTGTAGGAATAGCAATTCCTTTATCTATGTTTCTATCCTTTATCATATTAAGTTCCTTGGGGGTTACCCTCAACACTATGGTATTGTTCTCGTTAGTCATTGCACTGGGAATGTTGGTAGATAATGGTATTGTGGTTGTAGAAAATGTCTATCGTTTAATGGACGAAGGCATGCCGAGAATGAAAGCTGCAAAACTTGGTGTTGGCGAAGTTGCATTGCCTATTATTGCTTCAACGGCTACAACCCTAGCCGCATTTTTTCCACTTATTTTGTGGGACGGTATTATTGGAAAATTTATGCAATGGTTGCCCATAACTCTTATTATTGTACTCAGTTCTTCGTTGTTTGTGGCATTGGTTATCAACCCTATGTTGATTTCACTTTATATGAAAATTACACCAAAAAAAGAGAAGATAACATTCGTAAATAAATTGGAAAATATTTATGAAAAATTCCTCATAAAAAACTTAAAAGGCAAAAAACCATATGCTATTATTGTTGGCACATTTGCGCTGCTTTTTGTAGCCATTGGGCTTATGAGTACTTTTCCGCCCAAAGTTCTGTTTTTCCCAAATACGGAAGCCAAACAAGTATTTGTATTTATAGAATATCCTATTGGTACAGATATCGAAGATACCAATTTGCTTTCTAAAAGAATTGAAGCAGATATTGAAAATCATCTTAAAAAATATGAAAAAGATGGAGAGAATTTTCTAGTAACTTCAGTTATTGGTCAAGTCGGCGAAGGCACTTCCGATCCTAGTAAAGGTCAATCCGGTGGAAATACCCCAAATAAAGCAAGAATTACTGTTGATTTTGTAAAATTTCAAGACCGCCAAGGCGTTAGTTCAGAGCAAGTTTTGATTGACATTCGAAATGTCATTAATAATTATCCTGGTGTAAGTATCGTTGTGGATAAACCTGCCGATGGCCCTCCAACAGGCTCTCCTATTAACTTAGAAATTAAAGGAGATGATTATGAATTAATTTTAGAAACGGCCAACAACTTAAAAGCATTTATAAATGCGGCCAATATTCCAGGTATTGAAGAGCTTAAGCTCGACATTGATCAAGGCAAACCCGAACTATTAGTCAATGTTGACCGTCAAAAAGCAAGACGACTCGGTGTTTCAACAGGTCAAATTGGCGCCAATCTAAGAACAGCGCTCTACGGAAAAGAAGTATCTACATATAAAGACTTAACGGATGACTACCCCATTAACATCCGTTTGAATGAAAAATTCAGATATAACAGAACAGCATTGTTAAATCAAAAAATAACATTTAGAGATCAAGGCAGTGGACAAATAAAACAAGTCCCAATTTCAGCCATTGCCACTACCGAAAACCAATCAAGTTTTAGTGCCGTAAAA
>CBFIIL010000073.1:0-3057 GCA_965662485.1 Flavobacteriaceae bacterium
TAACAGAAGAAATGCACAATCTCTTAATTTTAGACAAAACCTCGAAACCGGTCAAAACGAAGCGCTAAAACTCTCTATTTTTGGTACGATTGGTGCGGTTACTTATAATTTTAAATTTTAGTCCATGAAAAAAATCATTTTATACCTATGTATTGGTTGTTTAACTTTAGCGTGTGAAGACGTGATAGAGTTAGATTTAAACACCGCAGCACCTCGATTGGCCATTGATGCACGACTAAAAATGAATCCCAACGAACAGTTTACACAAGTGATAAAACTCAGCTTAACATCAGGATTTTATGAACAAAATACAACTGTTGTAACAACTGCCAATATTCAAATTTTGGACCTCACCAACAGCACAACTCACACTTTTTTACACGATTCAAATACTCCTGGAAATTACACCTTGGACTTTACACCAAGTTTAAATACCAATTATAAATTAACCATCAATTACAACAACGAAGTTTATGAATCTTCTGTAGAACAACTGATGCCTACAGTACCCATTGACAACTTAGAACAAGGGGGCGAAACCTTGTTTCAAGGTGATGAAAAAGAAGTTTTAGTGACCATTACTGATGATGGTAGTCGTGAAGATTATTATATTTTTGATTTTGGCTATAATTTATTTTTGGCCACCAAAGATGAATTTTATCAAGGCAATAGCTTTACATTTTCATATTTCTATGACGATTTAGAGGCTGGAGATACCGCAGATATTTCTGTTTATGGTGCCAATGAACGCTACTTTAATTTTATGTCCGCCATAATAGAACAAACCGAAGAAGGCGGAGATCCTTTTGACACCACACCAACAACAGTACGCGGAAATCTCTACAACACTACAAATCCAAGCCACTACCCTATGGGGTATTTTAGCATTGGAGAAACCTACAACTCGAGTTTGTTGTTGGAATAAAAAAGTCCGACAAAAAAGCTATTTTTGTATATGGAGTTTACAAAAACCACCGAACAAGACTCACATTATAGCCATTTGGAGAAAAAGTCCATTACAGAACTGCTACAGGCGATTAATACCGAAGATCAAAGCGTACCAAAAGCGGTTAAAAAAGCATTGCCACAAATAGAAATTTTAGTCAAAAATATAGTTCAGCAACTGCAATTGGGTGGGCGCTTGTTTTATATAGGTGCTGGCACCAGTGGCCGACTTGGTATTTTGGATGCCTCGGAATGTCCGCCAACTTTTGGTGTTTCTCACGACTTAGTAATTGGGCTCATTGCTGGTGGTGATTCTGCTATTCGAAAAGCGGTAGAATTTGCCGAAGACGACACCAAACAAGGATGGAAAGACCTTCAAAGCCATAAGATCAATTCAAAAGATATTGTAATAGGCATCGCCGCCTCGGGAACAACACCCTATGTGGTGGGTGCTCTCGAAGATTGTAATCAAAACCATATCCCAACAGGCTGTATTACCTGTAATGCCGGAAGTCCATTGGCCAAAACCGCGCAATTCCCTATTGAAGTAGTGGTTGGTCCAGAAGTCGTTACAGGGAGTTCCCGGATGAAAGCCGGAACCGCACAAAAACTAATTTTAAACATGATCACCACCACAGCAATGATTCAATTAGGACGAGTAAAGGGCAACAAAATGGTAGACATGCAATTGAGCAACCACAAACTCGTCAATAGAGGAACACAAATGCTGATGAACGAATTACAGATTTCTGAAACAGAGGCCAAAACACTTTTGGATACACACCAAAACGTACGTGCCGCAATTCATGCTTTTAAAAATATATAATGGAACCAAAACGCACCAACCGACCACTGCTTGTAAAAGGCCTAAAAACCATGGGACTCACCTTATTACTGCTCTTTTTGGGACCTTTTCTGTTGCATGCAGGACTGTCCAACCCAAACAAACCGCTACATATCCCTCTTGTTGTTGTAGGAATTGCCCTGTGTGGTACAGCAATTTATATGGGATTCAGAGGCATAAAAATTATTATGGATAGTATTTTTAAATAAACCAAAATGAAAAAAGCTATATTCTTACTTTTGATTATTGCAACGATTGGCTGCAATTCCAATGACGATAAAAAAGATAATTACACCAATCCCTATTGCGAAAATCCAGAAGGTGCAAAGCTTTTAATGCACGATGAATTGGAACGCAGTTATTATGTTTTTGCGCCCGATAATTTAAGCGGCATACCTTTGCCAGTAGTCCTAAATTTTCATGGCTATGGGGGTACCATAGACGATTATATTGAAGAGGCTAATCTGCGCGAACTGGTTAATACCAAAAATATTATTGTAGTCTATCCACAGGGGTCATGTTTGGAGGGAGTGCCCCACTGGAATGCAGCACTGCCAGGCCCTGATAATAAAAGCACCGCAGACGATCTTGGATTTGTAGAAGCCCTAATCAATCAACTCAATATAGACTACCTTATAGACCAAGATCGTATATATGCCTGTGGTTTTTCTAATGGAGGAATGATGGCTTATGCTCTTGCTTGTTACCGCAGCGATTTGATTGCTGCTATAGGAAGTATTTCAGGAGTAATGCTTGATACTTCTGGAAGTTGTACACCCAACCGTGCTGTTCCTGTTATAAAACTACACGGTACAGCAGACCCTGTCTTACCCTTCAATGGAAATGTCAATTGGAACTCTGCACAAAGTGCAATTGATTTTTGGGTAACCAACAACCAAACCAACACCACCCCTGAAGAAAGCACCTACAACACTATTGAACGCTACCACTATACAGAGGGCAACAATGGGACAGCAGTAGATTTTTATAAAATCATCAATGGCGAACATTTTTGGTTTAATCTGGAGTTCGAAGGCCAAAATACAGCAAATATTCTATGGCAATTCTTTGATTTATATGATCGTAATGGCCTACGATAAAGCGATTATAAAAGAAAACACATCTTTTATTTTTCTATCTGTATGAGATTTGAACATCAAAACGTAATGATGGCTTTATGAATACTAAAACAAAGCCATAAAAAAAACCCCCACAGTAATGTGAGGGTTTAATTAAAAAAAGGCGGTGACCTACTCTTCCACAAGTGT
>CBFIIL010000073.1:3067-4740 GCA_965662485.1 Flavobacteriaceae bacterium
ATGCTTGATACTTCTGGAAGTTGTACACCCAACCGTGCTGTTCCTGTTATAAAACTACACGGTACAGCAGACCCTGTTTTACCCTTCAATGGAGATATCAATTGGAATTCTACACAAAGTGCAATTAATTTTTGGGTCACCAACAACCAAACCAACACCTTCCCAGAAGAAAATACATACAACAACATTGAGCGCTACCACTATATAGAGGGCACCAACGGTACAACAGTAGATTTTTATAAAATCATCAATGGCGAACACTTTTGGTTTGATATAAATATTGACGATCATAATACAGCCAACCTGTTGTGGAATTTCTTTGATTTATATGACCGTAACGGACTGCGGTAAAGCATTTTTGCAGCAAAAACTCAACAAAGACTTTCTCTATCTATTTGGTATTCAATAAAATAAAGAATTCTAAATAAAAAATAATTTTTTATATTTTTATAGGGATGAATTTTTAGACCCCAAATCTAAAATCTTCAAAACCATAACACCTACGTTGCTTTCTTTATTGATTTTTTTATTTGGGGGCTACCAACATATAACAGAATGTATTATATCCTCTTTGGTGGTTTAGTATATTGGTTTTTATGGCTTTGGCAAAAAAACCGTGATGCGTTTGTCCGCTATCCCCTATTGAAAACCCTATTGACCATTGGTATAATACTGTTGCTAGTGTTGATTTGGATCATTGAATATTTTTTTAGAATGGATTAGAAAAAAAACCTGTTATGCCAACCCAAAGCGCCAATAAAAACCTACACGCTGCCAAAAACGCTAAAAAAGACGAATTCTATACCCAACTGCCGGATATAGAAAATGAGTTGAAGCACTACCGCCACCATTTTAAAGACAAGGTGGTCTATTGCAATTGTGATGATCCTCGAATGAGCAACTTTTTTCATTATTTCTCTTATAATTTTGAGGATTTAGGGCTTAAAAAACTGATTACGACTTGTTACCAAAACCAAAACCGAGATTTATTTAGCCAGCACAATTCTGAACGAGCCATTTATTTGGAATATTACGGCGACAAAAACAACAACAAAACACCAGACATTGAAGAAATTGGCGTACAATACCTCCAAGGCGATGGCGATTTTAGAAGTGAAGAAAGTATAGAATTATTAAAGCAAGCCGATATTGTAGTCACCAACCCACCCTTTTCACTCTTTATAGCATATGTGGCTCAACTCATAGCACACAATAAAAAGTTTGTGATTATTGGACATCAAAATGCGATAACCTATAAAGAAATATTTCCCTTGATTAAAGAAAATAAAATGTGGTTAGGATTCGGATTTAGAGGCGGTGCAGGGCATTTTATTTCAAATTATGAAGATACAGCTACTGCAAATGATAGAAAAGAAGGAATGATACGAGTTTCTGGTGTGCATTGGTTTACCAACCTCGATATTGCCAAACGTCACGAAGACCTGATTTTATATAAAGCCTATACCCCAGAAGCATATCCCAAATACGACAACTACGATGCCATAAACGTCAATAAAACCAAAGAAATCCCCATGGACTACCAAGGGGCGATGGGCGTACCCATCACCTTTTTGGATAAATACAATCCTGAGCAGTTTGAGATTTTGGGTTTATCTGCTTCAGCAGGATATAATCAAAAAATTGTTGGTATTCCATTTATTGGAATAAAAGAC
>CBFIIL010000074.1:0-4377 GCA_965662485.1 Flavobacteriaceae bacterium
AATTGATCAAAAATCTTTGGATAATATTTTTTTAGTTGATATTGAGCAGAAACACGTTCCTTTTTTAAAAAATTAATTAAAAATAACTTCGTGTCATACAATTCTTCAATGGGATTGATGGCATTTTTTTTGATTTGTTCAATGCCTTTGTAGATATACTCTAGTACAGAAAATGTTACGGCACTTACAAGCTCGGTTTTGTTTGAAAAATGAGCATATATGGTCTTCTTCGAAATACCAAGTCCAGTTGCAATATCATCCATAGTCACATTCTTGAACCCAAGGGTCAAAAACAGTTCTTCAGATTTCTTTATAATTTTTTCTTTCATAATACAGGGAGACCAAAGATACACATGGAAACTTAAAAAACAGTAAAAGTTTCCAAAGTTTTGTAAAATTTTAACATTTGTACACCCTGAGGTCTGATTTATATTGGAATTCTCTTATTTTTGTTAAGATGAAAGCTATAGAACACTATCAAAAACAGTTTGTTACTCATTTGGAACACTACAACAAGCCAAGAACTCCAAAAAATTTATATGCCCCCATACAGTACATTCTAAATTTGGGAGGAAAGCGATTGAGGCCAACCCTTACTCTAATGTCTACTGATTGTTTTAATGGTGATGTCTCCGCTTCCTTGGATGCTGCCTTGGCCATAGAAGTCTTTCACAATTTTTCATTGATTCACGATGATATCATGGACAAAGCCCCATTACGCAGAGGCCAACAAACGGTGCATGAAAAATGGGACTTAAATACTGGAATTTTATCTGGAGATGCCATGCTAATTTTGGCCTATCAATTATTTGAATCCTACAGCGCTAGCCAGTTTCAGCAACTCACTACATTGTTTAGTAAAACAGCTTTGGAAGTTTGTGAAGGACAGCAATATGATGTTGATTTTGAAACACGTTTTGATGTTACTATTCCAGAATACATAAAAATGATTGAATATAAAACCGCAGTTTTGGTAGGCGCTGCCATGCAAATGGGCGCTATTGTGGCAGGAGCATCTGTAGAAGATCAAAAAAATGTGTACGATTTTGGACGGTATTTAGGCATAGCATTTCAGTTGCAAGACGACTATTTGGATGCTTTTGGCGACCCAAAATTGTTTGGAAAACAAGTTGGTGGTGATATTTTGGAGAATAAGAAAACCTATTTATTTCTAAAGGCTATGGAGCTTGGAACAGGCTCTTGCAAATCCTCTCTAAAAAATTTATTTAGCAAGACATGCCTCTCCACTAATGAAAAAGTATCACAAGTTTTGGAAATTTTTGAGGAAAGTGGTGCAGCCATTGCCACCAAAACAGCCATTGAAGACTACACAAAACAAGCGTTTAATGTCTTGGACGAACTTCAAATTGAATCTACAAAAAAACAGCTGCTTATGAATTTTGGAATGCAATTGATGGATAGAGCCTCATAAATCACAAAAAACACTAATATTTATCTAATATAAAACCATAAAAAGAGTTTTAGGTTTTACTAAAAGTTGTATTTTTGAATTAAATTTTTATGGTTTAATTTTTTAAATCGATTCGAATAAATTGATGGACAAATATTCTTTTTTAAATGCAGCACACACCGCTTATTTTGCCGATTTGTACGAACAATATCAGCAGGATCCAGACAACGTAGAGCCTAGTTGGAGAGCATTTTTTCAGGGATACGATTTTGGAAGTGACAATTATGGCCTTAGTGGAGAAGTTGTAGAGGGTGTTAGCACTCAAGTTCCCGAGCACGTACAAAAAGAATTTCAAGTGGTAAAACTTATAGATGCCTACAGAACAAGAGGGCATCTATTTACAAAAACAAACCCTGTTAGAGATAGAAGAAAATATGCACCAACATTAGAAATTGAAAATTTTGGACTTCAACAAAGTGACTTAAACACCGTTTTTAATGCTGGTGAAATCTTAGGAATTGGTCCACAAACACTTCAACAAATTCGTAAGCATTTAGAAGCAATTTATTGTGATGCTATTGGAATAGAATACATGTATATTCGTCAACCCGAAGAAATTCAATGGATACAAAACAAGCTAAATAATAATGATAATCATGGGCAATTTTCTGCTGATGAAAAAAAACATATTCTAAAAAAATTAAATGAAGCCGTTTCTTTTGAAAACTTTTTGCATACCAAATATGTGGGCCAAAAGCGATTTTCTCTAGAGGGCAACGAATCCCTAATACCTGCTCTTGATACGCTTATAGAAAAAGCCGCAGAAGTTGGAGTCAAAGAGTTTGTTATGGGAATGGCTCACAGAGGCCGATTGAATACGTTGACCAACATATTTGGAAAATCTGCAAAAGATATTTTTAGTGAGTTTGACGGTAAAGACTACGAAGAAGAAGTCTTTGATGGCGATGTTAAATATCACCTAGGCTGGACTAGCGATCGTTTAACTGATAATGGGAACAAAATTAACCTAAGTATTGCACCAAACCCTTCACATTTGGAGACTGTTGGGGCAGTTGTTGAGGGGATTACACGAGCAAAACAAGACCAATATTACGGCGATAATTTTAGTAAAGTTTTACCTATTGTTGTACATGGTGATGCGGCCATAGCAGGGCAAGGACTTATTTATGAAGTGGTGCAAATGGCTAAACTCGACGGCTATAAAACCAATGGAACCATTCATATTGTTGTTAATAATCAAATTGGATTTACAACTAATTATCTAGATGCTCGTTCAAGTACTTATTGTACAGATGTTGGAAAAGTTACACTTTCTCCTGTGTTGCATGTCAATTCCGATGATGTAGAAGCCGTAGTACATGCTGTACGTTTTGCACTCGATTTCAGAATGGAATTCAAACGCGATGTGTTTATTGATTTATTGGGCTACAGAAAGTATGGCCATAATGAAGGTGATGAACCACGTTTTACTCAACCTAAGTTGTATAAAGCCATTGCAAAGCACAAAAATCCACGCGATATTTATGCTGAAAAATTGATTGCAGAAGGAATTATTGGCCGTGACTATATCAAGCAATCTGAACAAAATTTTAAGGCGAGCCTTGAATCTGAATTAGAAGATTCAAGAAAAGAAGACAAAACAGTCATTACCCCATTTATGCAAGAGGCATGGTCTAATTTTTCTAGAGCACGAGCAGATCACATGTTAGAAGTTGTAGATACAACCTATCCAAAAGAAAAACTCAAGCACATTGCAGGTGTAATTTCTAACTTGCCCTCCGACAAAAAATTTATTCGTAAGATTGAACGATTGGTTCAATCTCGACAAACAATGTTTGATCAAGATAAACTAGATTGGGCCATGGCCGAGCATTTGGCCTATGGTTCTCTACTTCAAGAAGGATTTGATGTTCGAATTTCTGGTCAAGATGTAGAACGAGGCACATTTTCGCATCGTCATGCTGTTGTAAAAGTTGAAGACAGTGAGGAAGAAGTGATTCTTTTGAATAATATCAGTTCAGACCAAGGCAAATTTTATATCTATAATTCTTTATTATCTGAATATGGAGTACTAGGTTTTGATTATGGTTATGCCATGGCGAGCCCCAACACACTAGGAATTTGGGAAGCTCAATTTGGAGACTTTAGTAATGGCGCTCAAATTATGATTGACCAGTACATTTCATGTGGTGAAGATAAATGGAAAACCCCCAACGGTATTGTAATGCTTTTGCCACATGGTTATGAGGGTCAAGGAGCAGAACATTCTTCTGGAAGAATGGAGCGCTATTTACAACTCTGCGCAAAAGACAACATGTTTGTTGCTGACTGTACCACACCAGCCAATATGTTTCATATTTTAAGGAGACAATTAAAAGCAAAGTATAGAAAACCACTTATTGTATTTACACCAAAAAGTTTATTACGTCATCCAAAGGTAGTTTCAACAGTAGAAGACTTTTCAAATGGAAGTTTTAAGCCATTAATTGATGATGATTTAGCATCTTCAAAGGCAACAAAAACGCTTGTTTTTGTAACGGGAAAATTTTATTATGATCTTTTAGAAGCAAAAGAACTACAAAACAGAAACGACGTTGCATTAGTTCGAATAGAACAACTCTTTCCTCTCCCTGAAACTGAAATTCAAGAAATTTTAGATAAGTATAAAAACGCAGATGATATTGTTTGGGCGCAAGAAGAACCAAGGAACATGGGGGCTTATGCCCATATTTTGATGCATATTGATGCCTCAAAAAATTGGCGTGTAGCATCAAGAAGAAGCTATAGCGCACCAGCAGCAGGAAGTTCAACACGATCTAAGCGAAGACATCAAGAAATTATAGATTTTGTTTTTGATAAAACAAAAGACAATCAAAGAAAAAAGACTAAAATAAAATAGAATGATTTTAGAAATGAAAGTGCCTTCCCCAGGCGAGTCTATTACA
>CBFIIL010000075.1:0-4339 GCA_965662485.1 Flavobacteriaceae bacterium
CGGTCCTTAGGATTTGTCCGGTAAGATTTAGGTGATTGACCAAATAATTTCTTAAAACTCCTACTAAAGTGTTCTACGCTTTTGAAATTTAGAATGAATGCTATCTCTTTTATACTTCTTTCGCCATAAGTTAACAGTTCTTTGGCCTTATTCATTTTTTGCATTAAATAATATTTGTGAATAGTTAGTTTTTCTTGTTCTTTGAAAATCTTATTTAAGTTTGTATAGGTGTGATTGAGATGTTTTTCTAATGTTTTTTTCAAATCAAACTCATTTTCGTTAGAATTATTGATTATCTCTATAATTATGGATTTAATTTTATTTGAAAGTATTGTATTTTTAGAAACTAGTATTTCAAAGCCGATTTTTTTTAATTTTTCAATTAATAATTTCTCTTCATAATTTGGGATATTCTTAGATACCCTGACTTCTCCTAATTTTATTAGTGAGATATCGTATTTTTCAAATAAATTTGATACCGATAGTATACATCTGTCACAAACCATATTTTTTATATAAAAAGTTTTCATCCTGTAAATTTAAATAAAACTATATAAAATGAGATGGATTCCGCTTAAGTGGACTTCTCGGTCCCAGTTTCGAACTTCTTTTCAAGCATTTTTACAAATCTTCTGAATACTTTTTAATTATTTTCTAATTGGAATTTCGAGTATTTGTGTTAATCTTATATAGGATATATCATTAATTTTGTCACATGAATAGATCTATAATTCACTCAAAGTCAATTACTGAGAAATTAGCTTGTCTAAGATTGTATGACAAAAATTCAAGTGTATCTTGTTCATCATCAACTATTAAAACTTTCATTTTTTTTCTCAAAAGTATACCTCAAAAATGTTAGCTTAATTAAACTACAGTGAAATGTTTCTTAAAAAAAATGTAAAGTAAAACATAAAAAAACGGAACACTTTCTTAAAATTAGATGTGTTCCGCTTTGGTGGACCTAAGCGTCCTTATTTCGAACTTTTTTAAAAAATATTATAAGACCACTTAAAACTAAATGATTTACCTGGGGAATATGAACTGTAAACTTGATCTTCCGCCCCAAAGGATTGTGTTAACATTTGTCGCTCTTCATCTAGTATGTTTTTAATGCTAAATGCTAACTTAGATAGTTTATTAATATCGTACAATACATTTAAGTTCAAACTATTAAACGGAGCGGTATATACATCAGGCCTATTATTAATGCCGACAATCGAAAGTGTAGACCCTTGTACATTATAGAATAAACCTATATCTATACCTTTTGTTTTATTCTTATAAGAAAATCCAAGATTTACCAAATAAGGAGCTTGACCTTGCATTTCTCTTTTATCATCAAAGCTTTCGCCATCTCTTAGATTATTTATTCTTGACTCATACTCATCGCCTACAATTGTAACTTCTGATTTTATAGATGATACATTTACATTAACTGACAAGCCACTAAAAAATTCGTCTAAATTTTTTCTTGCTTCAAGCTCAACACCTATTAGTCTAGCATTTCCAGAATTTATAGGTTGAATATTATCTTCATCTGCAGAATAGGCCACAATTTCAATAGGATTGATTAAATCTTTCACAAAACCACTTATTGCAATAGTTTGATTTCCTTCAAAATATGTTTCGTAACGAAGATCATAATTATAAATTATTGTTGAGACAAGGTCAATATTTCCATTAAACGTAACACCAGAAAGCACATCTAAGATTTGTGCATTGGACTTTTCTTTAAACGATGGCCTGGCAGTAGTTCTAAATATAGCGCCTCTCAAGTTTGATTTTTTATCAATGTTGTATATTAAACTGGCAGAAGGGTATAAACCATAATAAAGTGTATCTGACCCGGAAATATTAGTATAGTCAGATAAAACTAATTCATTATTATAAACTCGTGAACCATCTTGATTTACACCAGTATAATATTGATTGTAATTCTCTAACCTAAGTCCAAAAATTCCTTTTAATTGGTCGTTAATATCAACCTCTTCAGAAATGTAGGCCGAAAAATTAGTTTGAATTCCTTCATATTTATTACTTGCTTGGTACTCTCCTCCAATATAAAAGCCTGTATTAGTATTAAAATCGTATAAATGATCGCTTAATAATTCATTTGGATTTCCAGTATAATTGATTAATCCATAATTGATAGGATAAATGATATATCTTAAAATATCAAAATCTCTTTGTTTGTATGTGTAGCCTGCGCCGTATTTTATTTTGGCTTTTCTTCCAAAAAATTCATTCTCTTTAGTTATGTCAATACGAGAAGCTATATTATATTCATTTAGACTTCTCCACATTCTGGAAGGATATCCAGCACCACTTGGAGAAAAATTATACAATGTATCGTTACCATAGAATTCAACCTCATATGCAGACTCTCGTACATCTTTGTCTCTGATTTTAGAATAGGTTGGTGAAATTTTCCATTCAACTTTGGTTTTCCCTTCATCTAAAGTATGTGTTCCTGATAACAATAAATTACTAATTGAGCGCTCGCTAAAATCTAAATTTTCTTTTTTGACAGTATTGAAATTACTTTCATAGTTGTTCAGAAAGAATAACCCTGCTTTTTTTTCAGCGTTTTGTAAATGCAAAATATTAACTTTAAATTTTGCATTGTTGAACTTCAGCGCCCCTCCTGCCGTAGCGCTTAATAAAGCACTATTTTTCCCGACATCACCTTTTTGTGTTTTTGAAGCAAATAAATCATAGTTCATAGGATCTGAAGATTTTTCAAAAGAGTTTTGAATCTGATCTTTATAAAATGAAAATTTATTTTTATAAGAAATTGCTCCACTATAACCTAAAGTTTTATCGTTTATAGTCATTTGATTTCCACCAGATAAACTAAAGTTAATTCCATTAAAACTCATTCTAGCATTATTAGTTACTCTATTGTAAAGTTTAAAGAATGAATTTTTATGAAAATAGTCTTGGCCTCTTACTGTTGCCATCTGCGGATTAAACAACAATGTGTTTTGCATTGTTTCAGGGTTTATTCTTGGATCTTGTACGGTTTGTAAGTCAAGTGTGGTGTTTGCAAGTGGAAAATCTCTATTACCATCATCAAATGCTAAGTAATCTGTTTCGCCTCCTTTATAAGTTAAAAAATTGCCATTTAAATCAATATTATTATTGTAATTTATTGACATAGATGATTTTAGTGTCTTTAATTCTGGAAATGATTTAATATTTATGTCTACTACCCCTCCAGTAAAGTCTGCTGGCAAATCAGCTGTAAATGACTTAGATACAATGATGTTGTCTACAATATTAGTTGGGAAAATATCCATTTGTAAAGAGTTTCTGTCTGGATCTAAACCGGGAATATCTAATCCATTAAATGTTGTTTTTGTATATCTGTCACCTAAACCACGCACGTACACGTACTTGCCTCCTTGAACAGATACTCCAGGAATTCGAACAACAGCTGCCGCAGCATTTCCATCTCCAATTTTTTTGAAATTTTGAGACGATATACCATCAATAACGTTTACCGATTTTTTCTTAATTGTGAGTAAAGCTGTTTCAGTGTTTTTAATTGCTTCTGCGGTAATGGTTACAGCATCAACTGCAATTGCCGAGGATTTTAAACGAATTGTTCCTAGATTTTTTATTCCATTTGTCTGAACAATAACATCAGTAATTACTAATGTTTGATATCCAATAAAAGAAAATGATAGCGTATAACTTCCAGGTTTAATTTTTAATTCAAAATTGCCATCGAAATCAGATGACGCGCCAATATTGGTTCCTGGAACACCTACGGTAGCTGCAAACAAGGGCTCTGCACTTTCATCATCTATTATTGTTCCTCTAATTGCAGATTCTTTAGCAAGAGAAAATTGAACTAATAAAAGACATACTAAAGCAAATACAAATTTAATACCTTTCATTTTTTTTACCATAATTTTTCAATAACTTAATACTCAATCTCTTAAAAAACTCCATGAAATTTTCATGGAGTTTTAATGGATAGATTATAATTTAGTTTTCACGGAAATAACACGTCCAAGAACTGAATTGTGAAGCATCTGCTCCAACTGTATTTGATGTAACATCAGTTGCATTAAAACTTACGCCGTTTCCTGTTTGATCATCACAAATTTCTGATGCTGTATTTTTACAAGAGTCTGGTAAGTTAGTTGTGTTAAACTCTAAAGCAGAGAATGTTAGGTCTGCAGTTGCGCTTCCACCATCAATCTCAAAGTCTGAATCGCAAGAGAAATTGTAAAAGTAAGTATTACTTACTGTTCCTGTTGCTTCTTTTCTGAAGTCAGCGTATTCTCCACCTCCTGGGTAAAATCCTTTTAATGTACCGTTTGTCATT
>CBFIIL010000076.1:0-4317 GCA_965662485.1 Flavobacteriaceae bacterium
ACTCCTTCAAATTGTACCTTACAGTTCCTAATTGTGGTTTAATTATTTTCTTCATACAGCTAATATACAGCGCATAAAGGGTGTGCTCAAAGGTGTGCGCAGTTTAGTTATTTGTAGTTTATTTGTCTTTATTTCATTTTATGTCTTTATAATAAAAATGATATTATATCATTAATTTTTAATGATTTAGGTGTTTTTGAGATTAAATGAAATAAAGTAATTTCTTCCTGGAGGTACCACAAAAAAACCCACTTTGTAAAGTGGGTTTTTTTATGCTCTTAAAGATACTTAAACATATCTTTCACCAATGCATTCAAATCAAATTCTGGTGTCCAACCCCAATCCTTTTGTGCAAAAGAGTCATCAATACTACTGGGCCAACTATCGGCAATCGCTTGACGAAAATCTGGGTTATATTTTATTTTAAAACTCGGATGATGTTTTACAATTGATTCATACAATTCTTTAGGAGTAAAACTCATTGCCGATAAATTATAAGATGATCTTATTTTAATGGCGCTTTCATCAGCATTCATCAGCTCTAATATGGCTCGAACAGCATCGTCCATATACATCATTGGAAGCGCAGTATCTTCAGATAAAAAACATTCGTAAGTTTCGTTTACCAACGCCTTGTGAAAAATATCTACGGCATAATCCGTTGTACCACCACCTGGCATGGATTGCCAACTAATTAATCCAGGAAAACGCAAACTACGAACATCAACATTATAGTTTTTGTGATAATAGTCGCACCAACGTTCACCTGCAAGTTTTGAAACACCATACACTGTAGAAGGTTCCATAATTGTATGTTGTGGGACATTTATTTTTGGCGATGATGGACCAAAAACTGCAATACTTGAGGGCCAAAAGATATGTTTTATATGTCCTAATTTTGCTAAATTCAAAACATGAAATAGAGAAGTCATGTTTAAGTTCCATGCTTTTTCTGGTCGTTTTTCGGCATTAGCACTAAGCATTGCTGCCATCAAATAAACAGTATCAATTTTATGGGCTTTAACAATTGATAAAATTTGATCAAAATCAGTAGCATCAATCGGCTCAAAAGGGCCTTGCGCAAGTAATTCTTTACTCGGCTTTTTGATATCACTTGCCACGACTGCAGAAGCGCCATATAGGTGGCGTAGCGAAGCTGTAAGAACAGATCCTATCTGACCAGAAGCGCCTATAATGAGATGTTTGGATTGATTTTTCATTGTTTGTATATTGTTTAAATTTGGGACTTTGAAACTTTAATAATCTAAAAAATATTAGAAAAATATCTAATTTATTATCATATTTGTTTGAATCAATTTTTGAACAAATATGACTTTAAAACATATCAAATGTAACATTTTTTTTACGATCGGTTGTTTGTCATTGATTCTCCTAATAAGTTGTAAATCTGAACAAAATGCGGAATCAAAAATTGAAACTACTACTTCTGAAAAATCTCCGGTAAAAAAAATTAAACAAAATACACAACACAACGTTTCCCTAGAAATTGATGATGCCGCCTTGGTTGAATTGGATCAATGGACCTCTTTTTTTGTACTTCAAAAAGAAATTGTAAAACTAGAACAAAATAAAGCCAATGGATTTCAAGAAAACGAAAAAAGGATAGAAACCTATTTTAAAGGATTAAATCTAAATATTCCTGGAATTTTTAACACCAATACCATTTGGGCTCGGCTAAAAGTTTTAGAAACTGAAATTTACCTCTACAATGAAACTTTTAATACCAATGGATCACAAGAGCTTTTAAAAATAGCTCGAAAAAATATAGCTTTAGCTTATCAAAATCTTGTACGGCAAATCAATAAAACTCACCAAAAAGCAACACAAAATATAGATAAATAGCTTAAATCCATTGACTCAAAAAAAAATGTTCTATTAATTTCCTTGTATTTCTGTAACAATTTTTGTTCTTTAATAGTCTTATAACAGATACTAATCTATAAACAAATCAATAAATCTTATGAATTTCAAACAAAAAATCTTTGTAGCACTACTTGGTTTTTTTGGTGTCATTGCATGTAAAAATGACGCAAAAAGTACAAGTGATCTAGAAAAAATTCCAGGAATTATTCTAGAAAATATGGACACTAGCGTAGATCCTAAAGACAATTTTTACGACTATGTTAATGGTAATTGGGTAAAAACAAATACGATTCCAGACGATGAAACACGTTGGGGTGGTTTTGGTGTTTTAAGGAAATCGACTCGAAAAGATGTTTTAGACATCATCACTACATCTAAAGAACTGGGAACTTACGCCGATGGTACCGATCAGAAAAAAGCACTCCTTGTGTTCGAATCTGAACTTGATACAGTAGCAAGAGATCAGGCAGGAATTACGCCAATTCAACCGCTTTTAAAGGCCATCAATGGAATACAAAACCTTTCTGATTTACAAACTGTATATGCCTCCACTGTTGGTGTTTCTGCCCCTTTTGCAGGAATTGGCGCCAATGCAGATTTAAATGATAGTAGCACCAATACGGCCTGGGTTTACCCTGGAGGACTAGGACTTCAACGCGACTACTATGTCGATCAAGATGATAAAACCAAAGAAATTAGACAACAGTATGTAGCACATGTTGCTCGCATGTTTGAGTTTATCAACTACTCCAAAGAAGATGCACAATCAGCAGCTGAAAAAGTGCTGGCTTTAGAAACACAATTGGCTACACCACGTTTGGATAAAGTACAAAGCAGGGACATTAGAAACTTTAACAATCCAAAAAGCGTTCAAGAACTCAACGCAATGACGCCTACTATTGATTGGGTTAAATTCATGAAAGACCTTGGTGTTTCAGAAATCCCAGAACAAGTTTTGGTCATGCAACCAAAATATATGGCAGAACTTAATACTTTCCTTTCTTCAACGGCAATAGAGGATTTAAAAACATTAATAACATGGAGTACTCTGGACAATGCAGCGGGCTATTTAACCACAGAAATTGAAGAAGCCAATTGGGATTTTTACAGCAAAACACTTCGTGGTGCTAAAGTTCAACGTGATGCTGAAGAACGTGCATTAGGAACAGTCAATGGAAGTGTTGGAGAGGCCATTGGAAAACTATATGTTGAAGCAAAATTTCCGCCAGAAGCAAAAGCAAAAGCCGAAAAAATGATTGCTAATGTCATTAAAGCCTTCCAATTGCGTATTGAAAAATTGGATTGGATGGGTGAAGAAACAAAGGCTAAAGCCATCGAAAAACTCGATAAATTTACCGTGAAAATTGCGTACCCAGATGAGTGGGAGGATTATTCAGAGCTCAATATTAAAGAAGGTAATAGTTTTGCAGACAACATGTTAGCCGTTTCTGAATGGGGTCTAAAAAAGAACCTCGCAGAAATTGGAAAACCTGTAGATAAATCAGAATGGGGTATGCCGCCACAAACAGTGAATGCTTATTTTAACCCATTAAACAATGAAATAGTGTTTCCAGCCGCTATTTTACAACCACCATTCTACAACTACACGGCTGATGAGGCTGTAAATTATGGAGGCATTGGCGCTGTTATTGGACATGAAATTTCACATGCTTTTGACGATTCAGGGGCGCGCTTCGATGGTGATGGAAACGTGAACAACTGGTGGACTGAAGAAGACCTTAAAGAATTTGAAAAACGTGGTAATGCTTTAGCCGATCAATACAGTAAAATTGAAGTATTGGATGATGTGTTTATCAATGGTAAATTTACACTTGGCGAAAATATTGGAGACCTTGGCGGTGTTCTTGGCGCATATGACGGACTGCAACTTTTCTTTGAAGAAAATGGACGTCCAGAATCTATTGATGGATTTACTGCAGAGCAACGCTTCTTTATGTCGTGGGCAACCGTTTGGCGCACACTCACTAGAGAAGATGCACTACGCACACAAATCAAAACCGACCCACACTCTCCTGGCATTTACAGAGCAACTCAACCCCTTAAAAATATCGATGCTTTTTATGAAGCCTTTGACATCAAAGAAGGCGATGGTATGTATCTTGCTCCAGAAGATCGTGTTCGAATTTGGTAATCACTTAAAATTAAACATAAAAAAAGCCGCAAAGTATGCGGTTTTTTTTATGAATTTAAAAATCAAATTTATTGTTTTTCCAAGGCCGATTTTTGATTTGAAATGGCATTTTTAGCTAGTGTTGCTAAATTAAATTCTGATGCTAAAGACAAAGCTTCGTCCAAAATAACAATGGCTGCATCATGATTTGTCTCAGGGTTTTCTCTAAACTTTGCAATTGCTTTTAGATATAAAAACCCAGCTTTTATCGGTACTTGATAAGGTGTTTGTGTTTCATAGTA
>CBFIIL010000077.1:0-4312 GCA_965662485.1 Flavobacteriaceae bacterium
CACGTTGTCGGGGTGGCAGGATTCGAACCTGCGACCTCCGCGTCCCAAACGCGGCGCGATAACCGGGCTACGCTACACCCCGTATTGAATTGATAAATGACTTGCGGAGAGACCGGGATTCGAACCCGGGCAACACTTACGCGTTGACAGATTAGCAATCTGCTCCATTACCACTCTGGCACCTCTCCTCTAATTTAATGAACTTATGCAATAAAATTGCGGATGCAAATGTAACTTTTCATTGTCAAGAACGCAAACTATTTTTTTAATTTTTTAAAACCGATTTTTTTCTATTCTGGGTACTCGATGCGAAGATGATACATATTGGCCAATTTGTGCTTCAAAACTTTTTTAATAGATTCTATTTCTTTGAAAGTAATATTGGCATTCAAAAACTGTGTGTCTTCAATTTGATTGGCTATAATTGCATCTACAAATGTGTTGATTTTGGTAGATGTTGGATCTTTCAAACTCTTAGATGCGGCCTCAACACTATCACACATCATCAAAATGGCGGTTTCTTTACTAAATGGTTTTGGACCATTGTACATAAAATCTGAAGGATCAAATTCAGATGTTAATTCCATTTGTTTGTTGTAAAAGTAGCGCACATAACTTGTTCCATGATGGGTGCGGATAAAATCAATAACACGATCTGGCAACTTATTTTTCTTTGCTATTTCTATTCCACTAATTACATGATTTACAATAATTTGTGCACTTTCTTTTGGCGACAATTCATCGTGGGGATTAGTTCCTGTGGATTGATTTTCTGTAAAATATGTTGGATTGGACATTTTTCCTATGTCATGATATAATGCACCAACACGAACTAACATAGCATTAGCGCCAATTTCATTGGCTGAGGCTTCTGCAAGATTGGCCACATTTAGAGAATGATGAAACGTTCCTGGAGCTTTGTCAGAAAGTTCTTTAAGTAGTTTTGAATTTGTATCGGAAAGCTCCAATAAGGACACATCCGAAACCAATCCGAATAGTTTTTCGTAGGCATAAATTAATGGTTGTACAAATAATGTAGCTAAACCACATAGTACAAATAACAAAAAGTTTTCCCACTTTAAACCATCCATACTTCCTTCATGGATGACATAAAATGAAAAATATGATATGATATAAATCAATGTAATTTGTCCAACAGATATAAATAAATTAGCACGTTTATAAAGTTCAGATACTGTAAGGATCGTTACAATTCCTGCAATAATTTGAAGAAACATATATTCGTAATTATTAGCAACTACAAAACCCAAAAGCAGCACCGTAACCACGTGAGTAAAAAGCCCTAATCGAGCATCAAAAAAGGCTTTAAGGACCAATGGTAAAATACATAATGGAACGGCATATACATATGCGGAATTGTAATTTACAACTAAGGTTGTAAGCAATACCATTAGGGTTATATTGAAAAAGATAAATGTAACTTTCGTGTTATTGGTAAATATATCTTCTCTGTATTTCCTTAAAAAAAGCAAAAGCATCAAAAGCGCTAGAGCAACCAAAACAGTGTATGCCACTAAAATCCAAACATAATTGGCTTCGGTCCAAACCTGAGATTCATATTCGGATTCCAAAGACTTTAATACAGACAATTTATCACCTTGAACAACTTCTCCTTTTGATATGATTAAGGTACCTTTATCGACTCGACCGCGCACTGGAACAATACGACCAACACGCTCTTTTAGAGCGCTTTCTGAAAGCGATGAATTATATGAAGCGTTGGGCTCTACAACATCAAAAAATAGAGATAAATATGCAGGTAAAAACTCTATGTATTCAGAGGCTTCAATTTTGGAAGTGATAAAGGGTTTTAGATCTGTTTGAATAAAAAATTGATTGTAAGCAACTGTTTTACTTTGCGTATTATCAATCAAAACCGAAATAATTTGTTCATTATCAAAATTATAACTCTCAGATAGAAGTCCTGTAGCATACAGCTCTGATAGAATATTTCTACCAAACTGAAATAGAGTATCGTTTAGTTTTTGATTTGTAACCTCAAAAAAACTACGCTCAAAAACGGTTTTATAATTATTAGAAATTTGTCTCAACTTAGCGGTATCAACTTCAAAAAATACTGGAGATTCTTTAGATATTTGTTGGCGTTCTTTTTCTAGTTCTAAACCAGATTTTTGAATAGCAAAATCAAAAGGCGCATATAAATTTTCGGATTGCCACGGTTTTCCTTTTTCAAAACTGTATCGAAACGTTCCACTTTTTGGAAATAAATAAACAATCAAAAATGTAGTTGCTGCAAATAAAAATATTTTATAAAGCAAATTGTGATTTCTGTAAAATTTATTTAAAACTGGATCCATTTGAATAATTTGTTTTAATTATAGCTATACCAATCAAACTATATCAAAAGTAATAAAAAGAACTTCAACGCAAGTGTAAAAATCAACAATCATCTCTAAATATATGCTAAATTTTATTTACATTAGCGAGAGTAAAATTTAGAACTATTTTTGATGAAAGAAGTTGTTATTGTTTCTGCAGTCCGCACCCCAATAGGTAGTTTTATGGGAAGTTTATCTTCAGTAGACGCACCAAAACTTGGGGCTATTGCCATTAAAGGTGCATTAGAAAAAATTAATTTAAATCCTAGTTCAGTAGACGAAGTCCTAATGGGACACGTTGTACAGGCTGGTGCTGGCCAAGCTCCTGCAAGGCAAGCAGCTATATTTGCTGGAATTCCAAACACAGTACCTTGTACCACCGTCAATAAAGTATGTTCATCTGGAATGAAATCCATAATGCAAGCCGCACAAAGTATTGCGCTTGGTGATGCCGAAATTATTGTTGCTGGGGGTATGGAAAATATGAGTAAAATTCCACACTATTATCATGCAAGAATAGCGAAGAAATTTGGCCCTGCTCAAATGGAAGATGGCATGCAAAAAGATGGTCTTGTAGATGCTTACAATAAAGAAGCTATGGGTGTTTGTGCCGATGCCTGTGCCACAGAATATGATTTTTCTAGAGAAGATCAAGATGCATTTGCTATTCAATCCTACAAGCGCTCTGCTGATGCTTGGAATGGTGGGAAATTTGACAATGAGATTGTACCTGTAGAAGTTCCCCAACGCCGTGGCGAGCCCATTATAGTGACGACCGATGAAGAATTTACTAACGTTAAATTAGAAAAAATTCCAGCCCTAAGACCTGCTTTCACAAAAGATGGTACCGTAACAGCAGCCAATGCCTCGACCATCAATGATGGAGCTGCAGCACTAGTCCTTATGAGTAAAGACAAAGCCAAAGAACTTGGACTACAACCTCTGGCCACCATAAAAAGTTATGCCGATGCGGCACGCGAGCCCGAATGGTTTACAGTTGCGCCTGCAAAAGCCCTCCCCAAAGCTCTAGACAAAGCCAACATCAGCATCAATGATGTCGATTATTTTGAATTTAACGAAGCATTTTCAGTAGTCGGATTGGCCAATATGAAAATTTTGGGGCTCAACGATTCTAAAGTTAATGTTAATGGCGGTGCGGTTTCGCTTGGACATCCCCTGGGGTGCTCCGGTGCAAGAATTGTGGTCACTCTACTCAATGTTTTGGAACAAAATAATGGAAAAATTGGAGCGGCGGCCATTTGTAATGGCGGTGGCGGTGCCTCGGCACTGATTCTCGAACGAAACTAGTACTCAATGCAATACGGCCTGTGCAATCTTAGTATTGTCGCATTAAGAAACGAACCCTCAGACAAAAGCGAACTCACATCGCAAGTCCTTTATGGCGAATGGTTTAAAGTCCTTGAACAGCGTAAAAAATGGAGCCGAATTCGCCTCAGTTATGATGGCTACGAAGGATGGATTGACAATAAGCAATTTCTGTTGATTGATAAAGAAGATTATAAGAACTGCACTTCGAAAAAAGAGCAACTTTGTAGTGATTTAGTAAACTTTATTACCGATAGTGAACAAAAGCTACAACCCATTGTTATGGGGAGTGTATTGAATGCACAACCCCTTCTCAACCATACTTTTGATGGAGAAACATTAGTTGGTCAAAAACAAAAAAATAACCTTATAGAAACCGCACTGCTCTACCTCAACACCCCATACCTTTGGGGAGGAAAAACCCCTTTTGGTATTGATTGTTCGGGATTTACACAAATGGTATATCGCCTCAATGGATTTCAACTCTTACGCGATGCTTCACAACAAGCCACTCAAGGGGATGCGCTTAGTTTTATTGAAGAAAGCTCACCAGGTGATTTGGCGTTTTTTGATAATAACGAAGGGGATATTATTCATGTAGGAATTATTATGGAAAATCATCATAT
>CBFIIL010000078.1:0-4064 GCA_965662485.1 Flavobacteriaceae bacterium
TGTTTTATAAATTTAAAATCGTGTTAAATGTTTCGCTTGGACGCATGGCTTTTCCAACTTTTTCTTCGTTTGGAAGATAGTATCCATCAATATCCACAGCATTGCCTTGGACGTCATTAAGTTCTTTCAAAATTTTCTCTTGATTTGCTTTGAGTTGTTCAGCAACAGTACTAAATGCAGTTTTTAGTTCTAAATCCTCATTTTGTTCTGCTAAAGCTTCTGCCCAAAAAAGCGTCAAATAAAAATGGCTTCCTCTATTGTCCAATTCATTTACCTTTCTAGAGGGTGATTTTTTTTGTAACAAAAGTTGTTCAGTAGCGTCATCAAGTGTTGCCCCTAAAATTGCTGCTTTTGGATGGTTATGAACTTGACTAAAATGCTCTAATGATACTGCTAAAGCCAAAAACTCACCTAAAGAATCCCAACGTAAATGGTTTTCTTCTAAAAATTGAGCGACATGTTTTGGTGCCGATCCTCCTGCGCCAGTTTCAAATAAGCCTCCACCATTCATTAATGGAACAATGGATAACATTTTAGCACTTGTTCCTACTTCCAATATTGGGAATAAATCGGTTAAATAATCACGCAGAACATTTCCAGTAACAGAAATAGTATCGAGTCCATCTTTTAGACGTTCAAGTGTATAATGTGTGGCTTCAATTGGAGATAAAATCATGAACTCTATTTCTGATAAGTCATAGTTTTGAAGGTATTTTTTGACTTTTATTATGAGTTCAGCATCGTGTGCACGATTTTTATCTAACCAGAAAACAGCTGGTGTTTTTGAGGTTCGAGCACGAGTAACGGCCAATTTTACCCAATCTTGAATTGGTGCATCTTTGACTTGACACATACGCCAAATATCGCCTTTTTGAACTTGATGTGAAGTGAGTGTATTACCGTTTTTATCGACAACTTCAACAACTCCATTGGCTTCAATTTCAAAAGTTTTGTCATGAGAGCCGTATTCTTCAGCTTTTTGCGCCATAAGTCCTACATTAGGCACAGTACCCATGGTCGTCGGATCAAAAGCCCCATGTTTTTTACAAAAATCGATGGTTGCAGTATAAATTCCAGAGTAGCTACTATCAGGAATAATAGCTTTAGTATCCTGAAGTTCTCCTTCAGCATTCCACATTTGCCCCGAAGTACGAATCATGGCTGGCATAGAGGCATCAATAATCACATCACTGGGGACATGTAAATTGGTAATTCCTTTTTCAGAATTTACCATTGCAATATCTGGTCCCAAATGAAGTGCCTTTTCAAAATCGGCTTGTATAGTTTCGCGTGATGGGCTTTCAAGTTCCTGAACTTTCTCTAAAACGTTTCCAAGTCCATTGTTTGGATTGATACCATTTTGCTTAAATGTTGCTTCATGTTTTGTGAAAACATCATCACAAATTAGGTGAACAGCATGTCCAAAAATAATAGGATCACTAACTTTCATCATGGTTGCTTTCATGTGTAAAGACAGCAACACCCCTGAAGCTTTGGCATCGTCAATTTGTGTTTTTAGAAAGCGTTTTAAAGCATGGACACTCATAACGGTAGCATCAAAAATTTCGCCTTCAAGAAGGGCGATATTTTCTTTTAAAACTGTTTTCTTTCCTGAGGTGTCAGTATGTATGATGCTTACTGTAGTTGCATTTTTTACGGTTACCGATTGTTCGTTGTGCGCAAAATCGCCAGCTTCCATACTCGCCACATGGGTTTTGGAATCTGATGCCCAACCCCCCATACTGTGTGGATTCTTTTTGGCGTAATTTTTTACTGCTTTTGGTGCTCTACGATCTGAATTTCCTTCTCTTAAAACAGGATTTACGGCACTCCCTTTAATTTTGTCGTAGCGTGATTTTATGTTTTGTTCCGCTTCGTTTTTGGGCTGCTCTGGGTATTTTGGTATGTTGTATCCTTTTTTTTGCAGTTCTTCTATGGCTTCTCGAAGTTGAGGGATAGAGGCACTAATATTTGGGAGTTTGATGACATTAGCTTCTGGGGATTTTACAATTTGCCCCAAAGTGCCTAAAGCATCTTCTACTTTCTGATCTTCGGATAAAAAATCGGGGAACGCAGAAAGAATTCGTGCTGCTAGAGAAATGTCTTTGGTGTCTATCGAAATGCCGTAGGGTTCTATAAACGAAGAAACAATAGGGAGAAAAGAGCGAGTTGCTAATGCAGGTGCTTCATCTGTAATTGTATATATGATTTTTGCCATTCGAGGAAATTATTTTTTGTTTGAATATTGGCTTATAAAAGCTCACAAATATAAATAAATCAATTTTCTTCTTACCTTAAAACTCGAGGAAAATTAACATTTTTGTAACATCTGCAAATCGCACTTATTTTTTTAGATAAATATTAATTTTTTAACAAAAAAAAATGCAGTATTTCTACTGCACTTGATTTATAATTATGATTGAAGAACTATTGTGTTTGTTCTTTAATTCGTGCTTTTTTTCCCGTCAATTCTCTAAAGTAGAAGATACGCGCTCTACGAACTTTTCCACGTTTGTTCACTTCAATTTTTTGCAAAGCTGGTAAATTCATTGGGAAGATACGTTCAACACCAATTGTCCCGGACATTTTGCGGATGGTAAATGTTTCTGTAGACCCCGATCCTCTTTTTTGAAGGACGACGCCTCGGAAAAACTGAGTTCTTACTTTTTGACCCTCACGAATTTCATAGTATACCGTAATGGTGTCACCAGCAGAAAATTCTGGGAAGTCTTTTTTGGTTACAAATTCGTCTTGTACGAATTTAATTAAGGATTCCATAGTTATTATTTTATGAATTTTTTTGAAGCAACATGTACGATTTTCGCTAGAGGTTGGTTCAAAAGAGGGTGCAAATATAAGCAATAATTAAATGATTACAATTTTTAATACATTTTTTGTTTGTAAACCTGCAAATTATTTTTTTCCCTTAATATTCAAAACGTTATACAATCCAAAAATGATTATTGACACCCCAAATATAACAGAAATTGATGCTAGAATGGTTCGTTGCTCTTCAATTGCCAATAATGTAAAACTAAAAGTTGAAACTATTGTAATTACAAAAAGGTATGTTTTTAGGTTGTTGTTCTTTTTTTGTGCCATAACATTTATTTTATTTTATGAATTTTGAGGTTACATGGTATTGTAGAATAGATTTGGGTAATCAATTCTTGTTGGAAAATTAGTAAAAAATGAAATTGTTGACTAATATTAGGCCGTAAATTTTTAGTCCTTCAGTAAATCCGGTCTACGGGATTTGGTGCGTTCAAGGGCTTGGGCTTCACGCCATTGTTCTATTTTAGGGAAATTTCCACTAAATAACAATTCAGGAACTTCCCATCCTTTGTAGGAGCGTGGTCGGGTATAAATGGGTGGTGCCAAAAGGTTGTCTTGAAAAGAATCGGTAAGGGCAGAGGTTTCATTGCCCAATACACCTGGAATGAGTCGAATAATAGCATCGCATACTACCGCTGCACCCAATTCGCCCCCCGAAAGCACATAGTCGCCAATAGAAATCTCTTTGGTAATAAAATGATCGCGTACACGCTGGTCTACTCCTTTATAATGCCCACATAAAATGATGAGGTTTCCACTCAACGATAATTGATTGGCCATACCCTGATTTAATACTTCGCCATCTGGAGTCATATATATGACTTCATCATAATCACGTTCTGCTTTTAATTTAGAAATGCATTTATCAATGGGTTCAATAGTCATCACCATTCCTGCACCACCACCAAATTGATAGTCGTCTACAGACTTGTAATTATCGGTAGTGTAGTCTCTAAGGTTGTGAACATATACTTCAACTAAATTCGCCTCTATGGCACGTTTGAGAATAGAGGCTTCAAACGGACTTTTAAGCAATTCGGGGATTACACTAATGATGTCGATGCGCATACCACATTAATTTGATTACAAATATAAGTGAATTATGCTTAGTGTCCTGCTTTCTAATAGTAGGTAAATCGTCGAACTTCTGACATGTATTTTGCTAAACGAATCACTTGGTGGCTGTAGCCATATTCGTTGTCATACCAAATATATAGGACTACATTTTT
>CBFIIL010000079.1:0-3961 GCA_965662485.1 Flavobacteriaceae bacterium
CGCATGAGCGTTATAAAAATCCAAAACGTTTACAATGGGAACGTTCAAATGATTGTAATCTTAAATTTAAAAATTGGATTGTTACAAACAATATTGCCAACGAAGACGAATTATTTGCGCTTGAAAAACAAATTAAAGAAAAAGTAAAAGAAGGAAGGAAAAAGGCTTGGGATAATTTTTTAAACCCAATTAAAGCTGAACAATCTACTGCTATCGAATTGATTCGAAATGCAGCAGTAACATCTCCTCAAAAAATGTTTATTGAGAAAGAAATTTCACAACTTGAAGCATTAAAAGACCCTATGCGAAAAGATATTTTGGGAACTTCAAGAAGTGTTTTAAAATACTTTATCAACAACAATTCTGCTGAAAAAAATGCATTAGTATCTTGGATAAACAACTATGCCAAAAATACTCAAGAAAAATACAGCAGTTTACTCTATAGTGAATCTAACAAAAGACCCGAAAGGATTGAGGCTATTGCACCTACATACGACCCTACTCCAGAGTTTGTAGACGGACGTATTATTTTACGAGATAACTTTGATAACATATTTTCTAAATATCCTGAGGCACTAATTTTCGGTCAGGATTCGGGTGCTATTGGTGATGTAAATCAAGGATTAGAAGGGCTTCAAGAAAAATATGGAGAAATGCGAGTGGCCGATGCAGGTATTCGTGAAGCTACAATAATAGGACAAGCTATTGGAATGGCCTTAAGAGGACTTCGCCCCATCGCAGAAATTCAGTATTTAGATTACATTTTATATGCACTTCATACCATAAGTGATGACCTTGCTTCTTTGCATTATAGAACCTTAGGTAAGCAAAAAGCTCCAATGATTATTCGAACAAGAGGTCACCGACTGGAGGGAATATGGCACTCTGGTTCACAAATGGGAGGTCTTCTTGGATTGCTTAGAGGTATTCATATTCTTGTACCAAGAAATATGACAAAAGCTGCAGGATTTTACAATACATTGCTTGAAGGTGATCAACCAGCACTTGTTATTGAATGTCTTAATGGTTATCGTTTAAAAGAAAAAAAACCAAACAATTTAGGTACTTTTAAAACTAAAATTGGAGAAGTTGAATGCATTAAAGACGGTAATGATATTACTGTAGTTTCATATGGATCTACACTTCGCATTGTAGAGGTTGCCGCAAGAGAACTTGCAGAAGTTGGTATTGATGTTGAAGTTATTGATGTACAATCTCTTATTCCTTTTGATTTAAATCATGACATTTCAAAAAGTATTGCAAAAACAAACCGATTACTTATTGTAGATGAAGATGTTCCTGGTGGAGCTTCCGCTTATATATTGACTAAAATTTTAAAGCAAAACAATGCTTATGAATTTTTAGACAGTAAACCTGAAACCCTTACCGCTAAAGCGCACCGTCCTGCATATGGTTCCGATGGAGATTATTTTAGCAAGCCTTCAAAAGAAGATATTTTTGAAGCTATTTATAGCATTCTTCATGAATCTGACCCTATTGCATTTCCGAAACTTCGCTAGAGATGATGAGTTTCTGGTTGCACAAAACCCTCAAAAATTGTAATATTACAGAATAACAATAAAAGTTTATTCTTTAATGAAACAACAAAATACCCAATCCTCCGATCCAAAACACGTACACATTGTAGAAAACAAGGAACTCTCTATTGGAGAAGCCCTTATCCCTGTTATTGCACTTGTTTTGATGCTTTTCTACAATGTCTTTTTTGTATTTGGCGATGATGCCCTTAGCGGAAGTAATCAATTTATTTTATTGCTTGGTGCAGCTGTAGCGGCTGTTGTTGGATTTTTTAATAAAGTAAACTATCGCCAAATGATTGATGAAGTTGCCGAAAACCTAAAAACAACAACTGGAGCTTTACTTATATTGCTTATGGTTGGTGCATTGGCTGGTACCTGGTTAGTTAGTGGCATTATTCCAACAATGATTTATTATGGCTTACAAATATTAAACCCCACATTTTTTCTTGTGGCATGTGTGCTCATTTGCGCCATTATTTCTATTGCAACAGGAAGTAGTTGGACCACCTCCGCAACGGTTGGTATTGCACTAATTGGTATTGGCGAAACACTTGGAATTTCTTTAGGAATGACCGCCGGAGCTGTACTTTCTGGAGCTTATTTTGGAGATAAAATGTCACCGCTTAGCGATACCACAAACCTGGCTCCTGCTATGGCTGGAGGCGATTTATTTGATCACATCAAATATATGGCCATTACAACGGTGCCTACTTTTGTTATTACCTTAATTCTTTTTTTAATCATTGGATTAAATCTAGATGTTTCAGGTTCACCTGATATTTCCGATAAACTTGAGGCCATTAGCAATGCGTTCCATATCTCTCCACTCCTATTTATAGTCCCAATTATAGTGATCGCTTTAATCGTAAAAAAAACACCGCCGTTGGTGGCCTTACTTCTAGGAACACTTCTAGCAGCAATTGCAGCAATTATTGCACAACCTCATATTCTCTCACAAATAGCTGGCGTCGAAACACTTGATTTTAAATCGGCATACAAAGGTGTCATGCAAGCCATGACTGTTGATACTGCTGTAGAGACGTCCAGTTTAGAGCTTAATGATTTATTTTCTTCTAATGGTATGAGTGGAATGTTGGGTACAATTTGGTTGATTATTTGTGCTATGGTATTTGGTGGTGTTATGGATGCCATTGGAGCATTATCTAGAATAAGTAAAGCACTTCTGAGTTTAGCGACTACCACTTTTGGGCTTTTTGCAAGTACAGTAGCCAGTTGTTTGGCACTAAATGTAACAGCTTCCGATCAATATTTGGCACTTGTTGTTCCTGGAAAAATGTTTAAAAAAGCATATCAAGATAAAGGCCTAGCACCAGAAAATTTAAGTCGAACATTAGAAGATTCTGGTACAGTAACCTCTGTACTCATCCCTTGGAATACCTGTGGAGCCTATCAAAGTGGTGTGTTGGGTGTCTCTGTTGCAGATTACTTTTTGTATGCATTTTTTAATTGGATCAGCCCTTTTATGACCTTAATTGTAGCAGGACTTTCCATTAAAATAAAACAAATCAAAGGCTAAAAATAGTATCAATTATTTAGATAATTTTAACTTATAGTCAAATAAGAAATTATAATTTTGTCTCACCAATATTACTCCAAATCTGGATTATATTTGTATCATCTATTATTAAACTTAAAAAAATAAAAATTATGTCATTCGTAGGAAAAAAATTTCCAAACTTATCTGTAGACGCCATGAACGAAATGGGCGACACATTCAAAGTTAATGTTTTGGAAGAAGCTGTAAATAACAAAAAGAAAGTAGTATTGTTTTGGTATCCAAAAGATTTCACTTTTGTTTGTCCAACAGAATTACATGCCTTTGAAGCTGCAAAAGCAGAATTTGAAAAAAGAAATTGTATCGTTATTGGTGCATCATGTGATACTCCAGAAGTGCATTTTGCATGGTTATCCACTTCAAAAGACAACGGAGGTATCGAAGGTGTGACTTATCCAATTTTAGCAGATTCAAACAGAAATTTATCTTCAACTCTAGGGATTTTAGATATCACTAATGAAGAATACAACGAGGAAACCGGTGTTGTAACCGTAGAAGGCGACAATGTAACTTACAGAGCAACCTATATTATTGATGAAGAAGGCACTGTAGTACACGAAAGTATCAATCATATGCCACTTGGTCGTAATGTTGCGGAATTCTTAAGATTAGTAGACGCATATACACACGTACAAGAAAAAGGAGAAGTATGTCCAGCGAACTGGGAAGAAGGAAAAGACGCTATGCAAGCCAACGCCAAAAGTACAGCAGATTATTTATCGTCGCACTAAAACTCTATAATAATGCAAGAACTCACTCAAGACAACCTAAAAACTGTAGTATCGGAGCACGATACTGTGGTCGTGCAGTATTCTGCCACTTGGTGTGGTAATTGCCGCATTAT
>CBFIIL010000080.1:0-3957 GCA_965662485.1 Flavobacteriaceae bacterium
TTATATAAACTGAAGTTTGAAGTTACTACAGGCAATCCGACAGCCATATACTCAAATACTTTGGTTGGATAAGATTTTACATAATTACCAATTGGTTTTAAAATGGCTAATCCTGCTACACATTGTCTAGAAATTTCATATCCATCTTCGAGATTCTTTCTTCCATAAAAAATGATCTTATCTGATAGATTAGGATACTTTTCAAAATCAGGTTTATCTGAAATAGCTCCAACAAAATGCATTTTAAAGTCAATATTCTTTCTGTCTAAAATATCAAAAGCCTCGAGAATTGTATCTAAACCTCTATTATTACTTACACCACCAATATAAAAAAACTCATTACCACTTCTTTTAAAGTTTTGATAAGATTTAAAGAAATTAAGCTTTGGATAATTCAGAATTGTTGTCAATGAAAAATTTAAGTTTATTTTATCATATATACTTGAATATGAATTTTCAGCTATAATTGTATAAAATGTTTTAGCAAAAAAAATATTGAGTGTATTGAATAAACGACTTAATAGTTTTTTTTGAAATTTACCTAGCCAAGGTTTATCGTGTATTTGTTCGGCAACATCTTCATGAACATCAAAAATTACTTTTTTACCAAACAGTCGATAAATTAAGCAAAAAGGTGCTAACTCAGGATCATGAAAATGATAGATATCAGCATTAAGACCAATACCTTTTAAAACCACTTTAATACTTGAGAGGATTATCCGAGAAAATCTATGTTTTTCCTTTCCTACATCAAATATTTTAACATCATGAACTTCGTCATTCCCTAAGCCATCTGCTACAACATAACTTACATCATAGGTAGCGTCTTTTAAAGATATACACTCTTTTAAGAATATTCTAATATCATTTCTTGGATGAACCGATGAAAGGTGACATACTTTCATTATCTATTCATTATTGCACTAACATCTTTGAATAAAGCCGCTACAATTCCAAGTAAGAAAAATGCTGCTGAAAGCACCCCAATTCTAAACCATGTTCTGTCTTTTGGCTTTTTATAAACTGGGAAGTTTGAAACATATGAAAGTGGTTTTAATAACACTATATTTCTCTCTATTGCTTGTCGTTTTTCATATAATTGAATGATTTGATTTTGAAGAACTTCGCTTTTATCATTAGCTATGGAAATTGAACTTAATTCAACTTCAGATTTACCCAACATACTATTTCTATAAGCTTTTAAATCAACAATCTCATCATCGATATAATTCAAAAACATTGGAGATTGTTCTTGAAATAACTGGTAGTTCTTATTTGAATATCCATTGCGATTAAAGAAATCTAAAAGCGCATCACTAAAAATACGAATTGAATTATTATCCGTGATTCTTGCAGTTATTAAAAATTGAGATAACTTTTGTCTTCTATTTTCCAAATCTAACTCATAAAGTTGCTCGGCTTCAATAAACTTAATTGATTGAGCAACATCTAAATCAATATTTAATTTTTTAGCTAAAATTTCATATTCGTTCTTATCAACTATTTCAGCTAAGGCATTGACCATATTTATAGCTATTTTTTGATCAATGATTGGATAATCTAACTCATTAGGATCTATTATTCCTTCGAAATAAGAAAGCCCAGAAGTTACAGTAGCAGAGGTCTCATAATATGGGGTTTTAACCATATCATATACAAAGCCTAATATAGCACCTGAAAGGAGGAGTATTAGAATAAACTTCCATTGTCGTTGGTAAAAGTTTAAAATAGATTTCAATAAATTAAAAATGTCCATAATGTGATAATTTAAAAACTTAATTTTTAGGTTGTTAATTTATGTGACGATTTGCAAATGTAAACAATAAAAAATAGGTAAATCGGCCACAAAAAAGTAGAAGAACTTGAAGAAAATAATAACAAGTTGTAAATAATTATTTGAACAAATAGGTCATAGTTTTTATTACTCCAATTGCTTACTAAAAGTATGGCATTTATTGCAATGTAGTATAATACCACTAAAACACCACTATTGATTAATAACTCGAGTATGTATGAATGAGGATTTATGATGTTATGTAAATTAGCATCATTGATAGTTCTAAAATATTCGGCAGAATAATCTATTCCAAATCCTAATCCGAAATTTGACAATGGCGAAATTAGGGCGTATTTGTAAAGATACAATCTAACAGAGGTGGATTGTCTTTCACTAAATCTTAAATCATCTTTTAATGCAACAAAACTATCTAATGTTTGCATAAATGAAGAGTCATTAGAAAATATCCAAAAGAATAAAACACCAATTAAAGACAAACCTATTAATTTAAATATATTATACGGATAGCGATAAACAAAAAACAATATTGACATAATCAAAGCTAAACGGCTTTGTGAATAATAAATAATCAGAATATGAATTGTAAAAATTGCAAGTATAAAAACTGTTTTTTGTGTTTTATTCTTATCAAAAGAAGACAATAAAAACATAAACATCATTGTAAATACGGCTGCAAAATCATTAGAATTAAAATAAACCACCGTAGGGACATGACGCATCCACCAAGGAGCATCTACTAAGTCAGAGGTCGATAGATGATGACCAGTTATAATTTCATAAATAGCATAGAGGGTATAAGCCAGATAAAAAAGTAATATTGAAAATTTAATCTGTTTAAAAAAAAGGTCTTTTTTCGTTATTATAATAAGATAAATAGTAATTATAAGACCAGCTAAAAAAGCATAATTTAAAATAGCATTCAACTCATAATGTGTCCCCAAAAGGTGAAGCCTTAAATAGCTAACTATTGAAGTTTGTAAAAAACTATAAAAGAAAAATAAAATGGATAATAAAACTATAAGATTAAGCTGCAATTTTTCTCTGAATAAAATTACCTTTTGAAAAAATAATACTGAAAAATAAAGCAATGTAATAGGTAAAATAAGTCTCAATGGATATAGATTAGGACCTAGACCAAAAGCTACATTACAAAAGATTGAAGTGAGAAAAAGAAATATTAATAAATAACTCATAGTTTAAAGAGTATTCAATTTATTTTCAACTAAAGTTATCATAACAACAAATAAAGGCATTAATTGATAACCCGAAAAAAAGTTATTTGTTGTCATTAATATAAAAATCATTAAACAAGAAAATAATGAAGTTAATGCTATACGTTTGTGAAATAAATTTAATGAACTGAACTTTCTTCTTTTTCTAAAAAGAACCCAAATGAACCCAAAAATAAAATTAAAAACAGCTAGATAACCCAAAACACCATAACGCCTTAATAATAATAAGTGTTCACTGTCTACAATAGTTGTATGAATCTCTTTAGCCGGTCCCCAACCTATAATAGGTGATTTTAAAAATAAATTGAATGCTTCAGCCCATTGCTGATATCTCAACAACATAGAAGTGTTTTTTCCTTCACTAAAAGTACTAAACCCAATAACTATATAATCAAAGTATTGTATTATGGGTAATACTAAAATTAAGCATAAACTTAAAACCATAAAAGAGAAAAACTTATTATTTTGAAAATGATGGAATAAACTTGCGAATAGTATAACAACAAAAACTATGAATAAAGTTCTTGAAGATGTCATAAGTAAAATAACAATTAGAAAAAGTAAAATAAAACTATTCCTTATCTTATTTTTAGTCATTAACATAGTTTGTAAAATATATGTCACAAAATATAAAATAAGTGCGGCAGCGATATTTGGATCTCCAGCCATTAATATTGTTCTTACCCTATCTAAATTTTCAAACCTATGACCAGTATAGATTAATGAAATTAATTTTCTGTAACCTGGCACATCAAAAAACTCCATAAAACCTATAAGGATGATAAATATCGCACCATATATAAAAAATGAATGCATTTTTTTAAAAAACTTATCTGAATCACAATAACTTACTGCTATTATAATTAAGAAAGGCTTTAATACTCTAACAAATTCGTTTAAATCTCGAAGAGAATGTGGAACACTAAG
>CBFIIL010000081.1:0-3896 GCA_965662485.1 Flavobacteriaceae bacterium
TGAGTTAAAAAATCTTTTTTTGCTTTTGGGTTATCAAGAATATGACCCCCTATTTTTACAATTTTTAATGACTGCTTCATAGTGATTCTAAAATTTGTTTCAGTACAATTTGTGCAGCATAAGTCCGATTATTGGATTGCTCTATACATAAGGACTGAGAGCTATCCAAAACAGCATCTTCCACAACTACATTTCGGCGAACAGGAAGACAATGCATAAATTTGGCTTCACCAATTTTATCTTTAGTAATCATCCAATCAGATGTTGGAGTTAAAATTTTTCCATAATCATTAAAGCTGCTCCAATTTTTTGCATAAACAAAATCTGCATTTTGAAGGGCCACCTCTTGATTGTAAAAAACTGCTGTGTCCTTAACTATTTTTGGGTCTAAATCGTAGCCTTCGGGATGAGTGATACACAAGTCAACATCCTGTAATTGCATCATTTGTAAAAAAGAATTTGCAACAGCATGCGGAAGCGCTTTTGGATGTGGCGCCCAAGATAGGACTACTTTTGGTTTTTTATGTTGGCGTTGCTCTGCAATAGTGATGGCATCAGCCAAGCCTTGCAACGGATGTGCAGTTGCACTTTCCATATTGATTACAGGAACTGAAGCCAAACTAGAAAACGCATTTAAAATCCATTCCGATTGATCTTTTGCCTTATCCGTTAAGGTTGGGAACGCTCTAACTCCAATAATTGAAGCATATTGAGAAATCACCTGAGCGGCTTCTTTTATGTGTTCCGAGGTATCAAGATTCATAACAACTCCTTCTTCAAACTCTAATTGCCACGCATCGCTAACATTTAGGACAATAACATTCATACCTAAATTTTTAGCCGCCAATTCTGTGCTAATACGGGTACGTAAACTAGCATTGAAAAAAAGCAGCACCAATGTCTTTTGTTTCCCTAGTGAATGGTACGCAAAAGGATTGTTTTTTAAAGCAATAGCATCTTGAACTGTTGTGTTCAAATTTGAAATATCTCCTATATTTAAAAATTGATTCATAATTCTTGTTTTAATGCGCTAAAAAAGGCATCAATATGTTCTTTTTTAATGGTTAGTGGTGGAAGTATGCGAATTAAGTTTGGATTCTTAGAGCTCCCCGTAAATATTTTATGCTTAAAAAGGAGTGCTTTCCTTAGTTCTGCCACAGGAAAATCAAACGCCACCCCTAGCATCAACCCTCGCCCTTTTAGTTGAAGAATTTGAGAAACTTCTTTGGCTTTTTCTCTAAAATAAATCTCCATGTGTTGTGCATTTAGCATTAAATTTTGAGTTTCTAAAACCTCCAAAACACTAAGAGTCGCAGCGCAAGCTAAATGATTTCCTCCAAAGGTTGTTCCCAAAAGTCCATAAGAGGCTTGAATTTCTGGATGAATTAAAATGCCACCAACAGGAAACCCGTTACCCATACCTTTAGCCATGGAAATAATGTGTGGCGTAATTCCATGTTTTTGAAAAGCAAAAAAATCGCCACTTCGCCCAAATCCAGATTGTACCTCATCAGCAATTAGTACGGCACCATAAGTTTTGCAAAGTGTTTCTAGTCCTTGATAAAAGGCTTTTGTACTTTGATCTAATCCACCTACCCCTTGAATACATTCAATAATAATGGCACAAGTATTTCCTTTTTGAAGAGTTGTTTCTACAGCTTTTAAATCCCCTAATGCCAAAAATTGAACGTCTTGTTGTGCGTTTAATGGTGCTACAATTTTGGGGTTATCCGTACTTGCAACAGCTGCTGAAGTACGCCCGTGAAACGAATTTTCAAAAGCAATAATAGAAGGTTTATTGGTGTGAAAAGAAGCTAACTTTAAGGCATTTTCATTCGCCTCTGCACCAGAGCTACACATGAATAATTCATAATTATTACAGTTAGAAGCTATTGCTAGTTTTTCTGCTAATTGGATTTGTAATGGGTTTTTAACGGCATTACTATAAAATCCTATTTGATTTAATTGTTCTGATAAATTTTGAATATAGGTTGGGTGTGAATGCCCAATAGAAATCACAGCATGACCACCATACAAATCTAAATACTCAACGCCATTTTCGTCAAAAACATTGACGTCTTTTGCTCGAACTGGTGTGACATCAAACAATGGATAAACATCAAATAACTTCATACCTGATTGATTTTAATAGCATTAATTTTTTGAAATGACGCCACCATTCCTTGAATCAAAGAAGAGCTCAAACCCTTGTGTTCCATTTCATTTAATCCTTCAATAGTACATCCCATGGGAGTCGTCACTTTATCAATTTCTTGCTCCGGATGATTTCCATTTTTGATTAATAATTGAGCTGCACCTTCGCTGGTGTACATGGCCAAACGTTGTGCATCCTCGGCATCAAAGCCAAGCTGAATGGCCGCTTGTGTAGTGGCTCGAATTAAACGCATCCAAAAGGCAATTCCACTAGCACAAACTACAGTTGCCGCTTGCATCTGTTCTTCTGGAACACATATTGTTGCTCCCAACCTATTAAAAATAGCTTCCGCCACAGAAATTCTTGCTTTTCCAGAATTGTTAGAGCACAAACATGTCATGGATTTACCAACAGCAATTGCTGTATTGGGCATTGCTCTAATGATATGATGTTGTGCACCAACAATGCTTTCAATTTTAGAAATTGAAAATCCAGTTATGGTTGAAATCACAATATGTTTTTCTGTGAGATGTGGCGCAACTGATTCTAAAATACATTGTAAGTGCGCTGGCTGTACTGCAAAAATCAAAATATCGGATTGTTGTACAGCTAAGCTGTTATCCGTTGTCAAGTGCACGTTTTTATAGCCATCAAATTCTTTTAAATTATCCAAACTACGTCGTGTCAAATACAACGACGTAATTGCATTGTTTATAATTAGCCCTTTGGCAATAGATCGCCCTAAATTTCCTGTTCCTATAATTGCGATTTTCATATTAAAATTGATTAAAAATAATTCGCCTTTAACTTCAACCCTTCCTGTTCTTCTAAGCCAAACATCAGATTCATATTTTGAATGGCTTGGCCTGATGCCCCTTTTAAAAGATTGTCTATGGCACTGGTTATGAGTAATTTATTGTTATATTTTGTTAGATGTATCAAGCATTTATTGGTATTAACCACCTGTTTTAGATGAATTTCATTTTCAGAAATAACGGTAAATGGTGCATTCTTGTAATATGATTTGTAAAGTGATATAAGGTCCTCCAAACTTTCTCCTATTTCCAAATATGAGGTTGCGAAAATTCCACGAGAAAAATTTCCTCGATTTGGTATAAAATTGAGCTCAGATTCAAACGTTTCTTGTAATGCAATCAAGGACTCTTTAATTTCCGCCAAATGTTGATGTTCAAAAGCTTTATAATGTGAAAAATTATTGTCACGCCATGTAAAATGAGTTGTTGCAGAAGGTTTGGTTCCTGCTCCAGTAGCTCCTGTTACTGCATTAATATGGACCGGACTTTGAATCATATTTTTAGCAGCTAACGGTAAAAGTGCTAATTGAATTGCTGTTGCAAAACAGCCAGGATTTGCAATGTAATTTGCATTTATAATTTTATTTTTATTCAATTCTGGAAGTCCGTATATGAATTGTTTAGCTTGAAAATCAGCAGACGCATTCAATCTAAAATCATGACTCAAATCAATAATCTTTGTATGATCTGAAAATGTATTGTTTTCCAGAAATGTTTTAGAATTTCCATGCCCTAAACATAAAAACAAAACATCAACACTTGAATTAATTTGATTAGAAAACTTAAACTCTGATTCTCCTACCAAATCTTGATGAATCGCACTCAAATTCTGCCCAGAACTAGAAGTGCTATACACAAAGTTAAGTGTTGCTTTTGGATGATTTAATAATAATCGAATCAACTCTCCTGCAGTGTATCCTGCGCCA
>CBFIIL010000082.1:0-3765 GCA_965662485.1 Flavobacteriaceae bacterium
TTTATTCTTAAAATAATGATAATTTATTTGTTATTTTTCAATATTTTGCAGCTTATTTAGTTGTTATACTTAATCAAGTTTAAATTTAAAACCAATTTATACACTAATGCTTCTCAAGTCAATCAGTTTAGTGAATTATAAAAATTTTGACAGTCATTCATTTGAATTTAACCAAAAGGTAAATTGTTTTGTAGGTCCTAACGGTATCGGTAAAACAAATATTTTGGATGCCATTTATCATCTTTCATTTGGAAAAAGTTACTTCAACCCTATTGCGACACAAAATATAAAACATGGAGAAGATTTTTTTGTGGTCGATGGACGATACACAAAAGACAATAGAGACGAAAAAATAGTTATTTCTCTCAAAAAAGGACATAAAAAAATTATCAAACGCAACGCTAAAGCTTATGAGCGTTTTAGTGATCACATTGGTTTTTTGCCACTGGTCATCATATCACCCGCCGACCGTGATTTAATTACAGAAGGTAGTGACATGCGGCGCAAGTTTATAGATGGTGTAATATCGCAAAGCGATAAAATTTATCTTGAAAACTTGATTCAATACAATAAAATATTGGGGCAACGCAATGCATTACTCAAATATTTCTCAAACAACAACACGTTCGATAATGATGCTATTGAGGTCTACAATTCTCAACTTTCTGAATTCGGTACAGAAATTCACAAAAAAAGACAGGTATTTATTGAGGCCTTTACCCCTGTTTTTCTAAAACAATATAAAGCCATCAGCAACCAAAATGAAGCGGTGAGTTTAAAATACAAAAGTCAACTCAATGAACAGCCTTTAGACACATTACTTAAAACACAAATTAACAAAGATCGTGTGTTACAATATACGAGTGTTGGTATTCATAAAGATGATATAGAGTTTAATATTGGTGAGTATCCTATTAAAAAATTTGGTAGTCAAGGACAGCAAAAATCGTTTCTAATTGCCCTAAAATTAGCACAATTCGATATTATAAAATCTCAGAGTGGCACCACTCCTATTTTGCTTTTGGATGATATTTTTGATAAATTGGACGAACAACGGGTAGAACGCATTATTGGTATGGTAAATGACGAGAGTTTTGGACAACTATTCATATCAGACACCCATGCCGATCGAACCGAAAAAGCGGTAAAAAATACCCACAACTCTTTTGAAATTTTTCAATTATGAAAAACCTTGTTTTCTTTTTTCTATTGATGCTATTGAGCTGCAAACCCAATGCAAGTCAGTATATCAATTTTATTGAGGGTTATTGGGAAATTGAACAGGTTACCAAAAACGACCGTATCATCAAGGAATTTAAAATCAATATAGGGATTGATTACTTTAAAATCAATGCTAATAAAACGGGATTTAGAAAAAAACTAAAGCCAAACTTTCAAGGTACATTTGAAACTTCGGATGACCAATTGAATTTTAATTTAAATCTTGACAACAATACCCTTTTGTTGGAGTACATTGATAATGGAACTTCATATAGCGAAGAAATTGTATTGGCGAGTGCAACAGCGCTTGTTATTGCAAATACAGAGGGGTTTGAATACCACTACAAACCTTACGAACCTTTAAACTTGGACGAATGAGCAAGCGGCACAATGACCATCAAAAAATAGACGAAGTGCTGGCTTCTTTTGTAGAAAACAACAAACTCGAAAAAGGACTAGACAGTGTTAATGTGGCCAATGCTTGGCGCGAACTGATGGGCAATGGTGTGCAAAACTATACCAATAGTATTAAACTCCACAACGGTACTTTGTATGTAAGTTTAACCTCTTCTGTACTTCGAGAAGAACTGAACTATGGTAAAGATAAAATCATTGCTATGATTAACGAAGAACTCGGAAAAGAGGTCGTAAAAAAAGTGATGTTGCAGTAGTCATACAACTAAGGTGTTTTACGTTTAGCTTTTCGTTTTTCTCTGCGCTTTTGACGTTTTTCTTTTTTTAATATTTTTTTGTATTAATTGTGTGCTTCAACCGTTTTTTGATCAATATAGCCAATGGTATTGACATCAAGACCTTTGCTTTTCATCTTCTTTTGATAACTGATTAGCTAATCTTATTCCATTGCTGTTTTAGACGTCTGAGAAACTGCTGCATTGTATTGTTTTACTTTTTGTTTGGCAGTTTCCAATAATGCTTCAAAAACCAAAGCATTGTTTGTATCATTGTTTGAAGTCGTCTCCACAATGAGGTCTCTTTCACAATTTGTCACCAAAAGTGACATTAGAAAAAGTACAATATAATGCTTAAAAAAGCGAGTTAGGTATGCTTTCATAATGTAGTAGATTTTGGGTATTTTTTAAAAATTTGCGTACAATTTAGGGAATGCCAAAATGCAGTCAAGGGTCATGTAACAAACAGCCATTTGACGTAATATTCGGGCGTTTTTACGTCATAAGCGGGAAAATGGGGTATAAAAAAACCACCTATTATAAGGTGGTTTTTTAAGTTTTTGTGGTTGTGATTTACCTAAAACATTTCGCGACCAGAAAAGTGAAATGCACTTTCAATAGCAGCATTATCGTCACTATCACTTCCATGTACGGCATTTTCGCTAATGGAATCTGCAAACATATTTCGGATGGTGCCTTCGGCTGCTTCTGCAGGATTGGTGGCACCAATGAGGGCTCTAAAGTCCTCTACTGCATTGTCTTTCTCCAAAATTGCAGCAACAATTGGACCCCGTGTCATATAGGTCACCAAATCGCCAAAAAATGGACGTTCTTTATGAATCGCATAAAATGCTTTAGCATCAGCTGTTGTGAGTTGTGTCAATTTCATTGCCACAATACGAAATCTAGAGGAAGTAATTTTTTCTAAAATTGCTCCAATATTGCCTTTCTCAACAGAGTCGGGCTTGAGCATTGTAAAAGTTTTATTGTTTGCCATTGTAAAAATTTAATTCGTGCAAAAGTAATCATTTTGTACAGAAAATCACTTAATCGCCTATTTATAAAAAGTTGTATCTTTGTTTCTTATGAAAAGTTTAACTTTTGAAGCTGTAAAATCATTGTTACAAACACCCAAAAATGTGGTGATTGTACCTCATGTCAACCCCGATGGTGATGCGGTAGGTTCCTCACTTGGTCTATACCATTATTTGATTCAAAAAGGACATCATGTTTCTGTTGTTGTACCCAACGATTATCCCGATTTCTTGAAATGGATGCCTGGAACTTCAGCAATTATTTATTTTGGTTCTCAAACAGAACTTGCACAACAAAAATTGGAGGATTCAGAACTATTGTTCACCTTAGATTTTAATGCACTTCACCGCAGTGGTCCCATGCAAGTTGCTCTTGAAGAAAATAATACGCCAAAAATCATGATTGACCATCATCAGCAACCTGAAGATTATGCTGCATACAGCTACTCTGATGTTAACATGTGCTCTACTTCTGAAATGATTTATCATTTTATGGAGCAAATGGGCGATTTGGAGTTGATGAATACTGATATTGGAACTGCACTCTATGCGGGAATCATGACAGACACCGCATCGTTCCGATTTCCAAAAACAACAAGCACTACGCACCGCGTTGTAGCGCATTTTATTGAAGTTGGAGTGAACCATTCTGAAATTCACAACAAAGTTTATGATGCAAACCGTTTTGAACGCATCAAACTTGTAGGAGTTGCCTTAAATAATTTAAAAGTCATTGAGCATTTAAATACTGCTTACATCACACTTTCGCAACAGGAATTGGATTCTTTTGGACACCAAAAAGGAGATACAGAAGGGTTGGT
>CBFIIL010000083.1:0-3733 GCA_965662485.1 Flavobacteriaceae bacterium
AATTGTTGGAATTTGGTATTGGTGTACCGATCAGTATATTGTTCAACGAACTTTGGCAGCCAATAATATTAAAATTGGTAGGCGAGGGGCTATTTTTGGGGCTTATTTAAAGCTTTTACCAATTTTTATTTTTTTAGTTCCAGGCATCATTGCTTTTGCATTGTCCATTCAAAACCCAGAGGTTTTTGCTATTGAAAAAGCCGACCGTGCTTTCCCAATGCTCGTCAAAACCTTGCTTCCAGTTGGACTTAAAGGATTGGTTGCTGGAGGGCTTATGGCCGCTTTAATGAGTTCGTTAGCTTCGGTTTTTAACTCTTGTTCTACAATTTTCACTATTGATATTTATAAAAAGTTAAAACCTGATAAATCAGAGAAGAATCTTCTTAAAACAGGGAAAATAGCTACAGGCTCTATTGTGGTATTGGGGATTATTTGGATACCAATAATGGAGAAAATCGGTGGCGGTGTCATGTATCAATACTTACAAAATGTACAATCATATATTGCGCCACCCGTTACAGCTGTATTCTTGCTGGGAATAATTTGGAAACGTGTCAACTCAATTGCTGCAATAACTACTCTTTTGGTTGGTCTTTTACTATTAATATTAAGGCTTGGATCAGAAATTTATTATCAACCACAAATTATATCAAATCAGTTAGTGGATAGCATATTTTTTAGTTTCGCAACAATCAACTTTGCGCACATGGCTATTTTTATGTTTGTTTTTTCGGTTATAATATGTATTTCTATAAGCCTAGCTACCACTGCTCCAAACTACAAAGCAATTACTGGATTATCTTACGGCACTCTTACCAAAGCGCAAAAACAAACTCAAAAAGATAGTTTTGATGCATTAGATGTTGTGTTATCGGTGGTTCTTGTGCTCTTAGTTATTGGAATTCTATGCTATTTTACAGGCTAATTATTTAAACATATAAAGATGAAACAATTTAATTTATTATCTTTTTTAATTTTATTGGTTTGTTGCAGTGGGTCTGACAACAGTTCTGACAATACTACTACACAAGATGAAGTTTTTTTCGTATCTCAGTCTATTGGTGGAGTTCAAGTTCAGCGAGAAGTGCTTTTACATTTGCCAAACAATTTTGATTCCACTCAAACTTATCCAGTTGTAATTGCTTTTCATGGTAATGGAGGGCAAAATAATAGCTGGTTTAATCAGTTATCACAGTTTGTGGATTTAGGTGAATTTATTGGGGTATATCCACAGGGATATTTAAACTCATGGAATTTAGGTGCAGAAGCATCAACTGCAGATGAAGTTTATTTTTTCAATCAAATTATGGCTAAACTTGAAACATATTCATTTTTTGACGCTTCAAAAGTTTATGGAATAGGTGTATCTAACGGATCTGCTCTAATAAATAAACTGGGTATTGAAACTGCTCATTTCAGTGCCATTGCAGCTTTGGCTAGTCAATTAATAATTGGAACAATACCAAATAATTCAACCTCTCCAGTAGCAGTTTATCAAATGTGTGGAACGTTAGATAATATTATTCCTTACGGAGGTGGAATGTCTGTGGTAGGACATCATTTTTTAAGTGCATCTGATAGTGCTCTTAGCTGGGTAAATGCTTTTAATTGTACAACTGAGCCAATTGTAGAAATGTTAGGAGATGATGAAATTTTAATTTACGAAGATTGTGAATCAGGAAAAGAGATTCGCTTTCATAGTGTAAATAATGCAGGACATAATTTGAATCAGCCTAATACCACTAATTTTTATGGTCCAGTTTGGGAATTTTTAAAGCGTTTTTAAAATGGATATTTTTTCTTCATCTATAAAATTTATTTACCTATTCATTATTGTTTTTTTGTCTAGTTTGTCTGTATCCGCTCAAAATAGAATTAATATTGAGGGTGTTGTATATGATGAATATGATTACCCCATTCCTTATGCCTCTATTGGCGTCGTAAAAAAAAATATAGGTACAAGTTCAACTGAGGAGGGGACATTTAAATTTTTTGTGTCAAATAATGAGCTCTCAGATGTTATTGAAATTTCGTCCATTGGCTATGAATCATTTGAAATTACAGTTCAAAATTTTATCGACCTAAGGGATAAAACTTTTATCCTTAAGGAAAAAATTACGGCACTTAATGAAGTCTCAATCGAAAGCCCAAAAAATATAGTCAAAAAAGCGTTTAAAAAATTAAAAGACAATACTATAAACGACAAGCATAAGTTGGGTATATTGTACCGGCGCTGGTCTGTTGAAGATAAAATTTGCCGCTATTTTATAGAGCAATATATTGATGTTTTGGATCGCGGACCATCTTCATATATTCAAGCTTTTGATGTTCAACACAGTCGTACATCATCGGATTATAGATTTATTAAAAATGAACAAGATCGCCATGCTTTACAGTTTATGGAACTCAACAATCCATTACGGAATGGTCCTTCGGTTGGTTCATATAGCTGGAAAAAAATTGAAGATACATTTTATGAGGACGAGGACGTTTTGGTGTTAGAGGGTACTCAAAACAATGGAAATAGTATTACGCTTTATGTGGGCTTTGAGACTTCAAAAATTTATAAGGTAGAAAAAAATACAATAAGCATGAATGTTGGTAAGCGTCTCAATGCGCTGTATATCTACAAAAATAATAATAAAGGCAAATTATATCTTAGTTATCATAAGCGTCAGTGGGAAGGCGCTGTAAAAACCCCCGACCATATTAAGCGAGCGATGCTTCAGGCGGGAAAAAAGGAAAGAAAATACATTCCTATTTCATACCGCCATGAGGTTTTTGTTTTAGATTTAAATGATGAAAAAAGTAAAATGAAATTAAACAGCGAATCCCTTCAACAAGATATGACACTTTACAAAATTCCTTATGATGAAAATTTTTGGAATAATATCAGCTTACCCCCAGAAACCAAATTTTATTTAAAAAATATCAATGAATTAGAAAGTCTTTATGACGTTCCAATTGAAACTCAATTTAAATTCTCTAACATAAGATAGTAATCATATAAAAATTGATCTGCTTCATATTTTGATTTTCGACAAAAAATATTCCCAAGAATAAAAAATTATTCTTGGGAATAAAAAGTGGAGCCAAAGGGAATGAAGTCGAACTATTTTGGGGAGGATTTGGAATTATTTTAAGTCCAAAGCCATAGTTAATATTCTAATTAAATTTTTAATACTTATCATCTATTTTTTTAGATTAACCCTTTAACGTTCTGTGTATGGTGCGTATCCCGAAGGGTATGCACTATACACGTTGTTGGCGGTAGTTTTTATTCGACATTCAAACTTTGGTTCTGTACTATAAAATCAAAAGATAAATCTGATAAGCTTTTACCATTTACAGTTGCACCCCAGGGACCATGACCTCTGCCCTCTAATGGATAATAAACAAAATCAATTTCATTTGTTTCACATATAGTTTTTAAATTTTCAGCACTACTAAATGGTACAGTGGGGTCTTCTGTACCAAGAGAATGAATTCTGTTTTTTAAGTTAATAGGCTGGGATAAACTTGACATTATTACTTGTATTTATATTTTAATCAACATTAATTAATGTTATGTTACTTTTGACTTAGACCTGTACATGACGATTATAAATAAACATTATTATTCCCTAAAATAAATATTAATTTTAGGGAATAATAATGTTGAAAGTTACTATTGTTTTAATAAATTTCCATTATAGTATAAAGTTTCTAAAGAGATCATTCCTGATTCATTAAA
>CBFIIL010000084.1:0-3527 GCA_965662485.1 Flavobacteriaceae bacterium
TCCAAGCTCTTCATTCCACTCTGTTATTTTTCCAAATTTTTTTAAATCTGCGGGATCGTAATAGGTTTTACTCATAATGGTCATTGTTTATTAATTTTATATATATCTAAAGTATAAAGATAATGTATGGTTATCAATTGCTATTAAATGTTGTTAAAAAAAACCATACAATTGCTATACATTAAAATATATTATTAATTATTAGGATTATAAATTCCACTACTTACAATCGTTTTCGTTAATGATATTAACAACTTTATGAGGTTAATATTATCAATATTACTAATAAAACAGTATAAAATTTCAATTTGTATGAATTTTGTATTGTTTTGTTTAATGTTTTAACGAAAACGTTATACTATATTTGATTTTAAACAAATTTTAAAAATTAACTCATATGAAAAAAATTACTTTACATTTTATGTTATTAGTCTTCAGCTTTAGTTTTGCTCAAGACCTTACAATGACATTGACTGGTGTTGATGCCTCTGCAATTTCTGTTAAGATTACTGGCCCTTGGTGGGATTGGGATCCGAATGGTGGTCCGGCAGCAACAGAAAATACAGATGGTAGCTGGACAGTAACATTGACAGCACCTACTGATAACATGGAATACTTGTGGGTTGTTGATGGAACACAAGAAAACCTAGTTGATAATGCCGCTGGAGGTGAATGTACTACCAGAATTGATAATGGCAATTTGATTACTGATTACAGTGCATACGCAAACAGAGTATGGAAAACTACTGATATTTTAGATTTAGTTGAAACATATGACGATTGTACTCCGTTTTCTGCTCCAGTAACTAATAATGAAGAAAATCCACTATTTGATTTTGAAAGCGTTAATTATACTGTAGATGCTAATGACGGTATAACATTCTCAGTTGTTGCTGACCCAGAAGATGCTACAAATAATGTTGGAAAAATAATAAACGACAATGCTGCTAATATATATGACAGCACTTCTTTTAGTAGAGATTTTTATTTAGATCTTACAGGGTCTGATAAAACTATTACCTTTAGAGTTTGGAGTGATGAAGTTAAACCAGGTTTACTTAAATTATTTCATTCAATAGGTGGGAATGGTGCAATTGAAAAAGCTTTTACAACATCAGGAAACGGATGGGAGACAATTGAACTAGATTTTTCATCTGCAACATACTGTTGTGGTAATGCAGCTGCTGTTACCTTTGATAAATACAGATCAATTGGTGTTTTCTTTGATTTTGCAGTAGGTACAACAGGTACTTACTACATTGACGATTTTGAAGGAGCTGTAGATGGACCAGCGACGGCAGCTTTAGCAACGTATTCTATTGATTTTGAAACTGCAACTAATGTAGGTGGTTTTGATAATTTAGTTTATACAGATTTAGTTGATAATGATGTTACCGATGGTATCAATTCATCGGCTAAGGCAGGTAAATTAGAGGGTGTTAACGCAACAGCTTGGGCTAATGTTCAATCTAGTTTGAGTCCTGATCGTTTGGATTTATCAACTGAAGACAAAGGGTTTTCATTGATGGTTAAAGGAAATAGAGCAACAACTGTAAAATTCAAAATTGAAGGTACTGATGCAGGCTCGACAGAAAAAGATGTTGAATATACTGATACAGGTGTATGGCAAAAGCTTCTTTTTAACTTTTCAACCTCATCATCTGTAGATTTTAATAAAATCGTAATCTTTATTGATCCAGGGGCAGCAGCACCTAGTGCAGATGCTGCAGACGATGTATTTATGATTGATAACTTAGTTTTTGATACATGGGAAAACCTTGGAGGCGTTGTACTACCTACTTCACCTTCAACAAATGCTCCTGACCCAATCCATGATGCAGCTGATGTTATTTCTGTGTACAGTGATTCGTATACAAACATTAATGTTACAAATTTTGATCCAAATTGGGGGCAAGGTACAGACGCATCTGCTGATTTCGATCCAACAGGCGAAGGTACAAATACGACTTTACAGTACTTATCTTTCGATTACCAAGGTACAGATTTGGATGCTACTGACGTATCTGCTATGACACATGTGCATTTAGATATTTGGACTTCAAATGAAACAGGTGTAAAATTCTCACCACTTGGTGATGGGGAAAATATGCAATTGTTAGCTGATATAACTGAAGGTGAATGGAATAGTTATGATATTCCACTTTCAACTTATACTGGTGTAAATATGTCTGCTATCAATCAATTAAAGTTTGATGGAGGAACAGGAGGGTCAATTTATATTGATAATATTTATTTCTGGAACGATGGGACTGTTGTTGTTGAAACTGGCCCTGAAACAAGTGCGCCAACACCAATAGCTGATGCTAGCGATGTAGTTTCAATTTATAGCGATACATACACTGATGTTACATACTTATCTAGTCCTACATTTGCAGGAGGTGTTTTATCAACTTATGATGTTAGTGCTTCTGATGAGACTCTAAAACTGGAAGGCCCAGCTGCAGCTGGATTTCAATTTAATTATAATACTGTTGATGGTATTGATTTAAGCTCATTTACTCATTTCCATATGGATTATTATATAGAGGGAAGTTTAAGTGCAGGTGAAGTTTTAAAATCAATTATCCAAAACTATGATTCTAGTGGAGGATTTCAGCACAACATAGAGTATCAAGAGTTTCCATCAACAACTGGAACTTGGGTAAGTATTGACGCTGTTATAAGTGATTATGATGGTGGACTTTCTAGAGATAATATTGCACAAATCATGTTTTCAATGGCAGGACCTCCTGGAACAGATTTTAGTCCAATTTTCTTAGACAATATCTATTTCTACAGAGAAGCTACTCAAGGATTAGACGACAATGTATTTAACACAGTTAAAATGTTCCCTAATCCAGCAAAAGATACAGTTCAATTTTCTGTTAATTCTAACGAGAATTTAGATATCGAAATTTTTGATATGCTCGGAAAATCTGTATTACGTGTCAATGATGTTCAAAATGAAGTTAATATTTCTGACTTAAATTCAGGATTATACTTTGTTCAAATGACATTAGGTACACAACAAGCCACTAAAAAGTTGATTGTCAACTAAACAGTACTAACTAACCAACTAAAATAAAAAGGCCTCCATTTGGAGGCCTTTTTTTTGTACACCCCATTGAGCTATTTTCGAAACAATATCTGGGTTTCTTAAATAATTTTGTCAAAAAAAAATCACTTTTATTTTTAAACGTCTGATGACCCTAATTGAAGTTTGCTGTTGATCTTTTTTCTAGACTCATTTCTTATATAATCAATAAAAATTTGATTAATCAACTTCTGTGGGGTCTCTGAATAATTTACTTTTATAATTTTTTTGGACTTAATCCATGATTTTATAACTTCCAAATCTTTCTTTTCCAAGCCGTTTATAACAGGGATTCCTAGTTTTTTTAGAGCCTCAGCATTGCACTGTTGCTCATATTGATTTTTCATTGGTATAACCAATAGTTTCTTATTCAAATATAGTGCTTCAGCTGGTGTTTCAAATCCAGCCCCACAAAGTACCCCCCTGCAGTTTA
>CBFIIL010000085.1:0-2347 GCA_965662485.1 Flavobacteriaceae bacterium
CAAAAAAACCAAATTCAGCAATGCGTAAAGTTGCAAGGGTAAGGTTGACTAATGGTAATGAAGTAAACGCTTACATCCCAGGTGAAGGACATAATCTCCAAGAGCATTCGATAGTATTAGTTAGAGGTGGAAGGGTAAAAGATTTGCCAGGTGTTAGATACCACATTGTTCGAGGCGCATTAGACACCGCAGGTGTTGAGGGCCGAACACAACGTCGTTCTAAGTATGGAGCAAAACGCCCAAAGAAGTAATTCAAACACTTTAAAAAGAAGACATGAGAAAAAGACAGGCAAAAAAAAGACCGCTTTTACCAGATCCAAAATTTAATGATCAACTTGTAACACGTTTTGTGAACATGATGATGTGGGATGGTAAAAAATCTGTAGCATTCAAAGTATTTTATGATGCTATAGCCATCGTAGAAGAAAAAAATACAGACGAAGAAAAAACTGCTTTACAAATCTGGAAAGATGCACTATCAAACGTCATGCCACACGTGGAAGTACGAAGTCGCCGTGTTGGTGGAGCCACATTCCAAATTCCAATGCAAATTCGTCCAGACAGAAAAATCTCTACAGCCATGAAATGGTTGATTAATTTTTCTAGAAAAAGAAACGAAAAATCAATGGCTCAAAAGCTTGCTGCTGAAGTTCTTGCCGCTTCCAAAGAAGAAGGCGCTGCAGTAAAAAAGCGTGTAGACACACACAAAATGGCTGAGGCTAACAAAGCATTCTCACACTTTAGATTTTAATCAGAAATGGCAAGAGATTTAAAATTCACAAGAAATATTGGTATTGCTGCGCACATTGACGCGGGAAAAACTACCACAACTGAGCGTATTCTTTATTACACAGGAGTTTCCCATAAAATTGGTGAAGTACATGATGGTGCTGCAACAATGGACTGGATGGAGCAAGAGCAAGAAAGAGGAATTACAATTACTTCTGCTGCAACAACTTGCACATGGAACTTTCCAACAGAAAATGGTCAGTCAACAAACGAAACAAAAGGATATCACTTTAATATTATAGACACACCAGGTCACGTTGATTTTACGGTTGAGGTAAATCGTTCGTTGCGTGTATTGGATGGTCTTGTATTCCTATTTAGTGCAGTTGATGGTGTTGAACCACAATCTGAAACAAACTGGAGACTTGCTGACAATTACAAAGTTCCTCGTATAGGGTTTGTAAACAAGATGGATCGTCAAGGATCAAACTTCCTTGGTGTATGCCAGCAAGTAAAAGACATGTTGAAGTCAAATGCTGTGCCCATCGTATTAAATATTGGTGATGAAGCAGACTTTAAAGGTGTAATTGATTTAGTAAAAAACCGTGCAATTGTATGGCACGATGAAACTCAAGGGTCTACATTCGATATTATCGATATCCCAGAGGATATGAAAGATGAAGCACGTAAGTATCGTGCACTTCTCATAGAGGAAGTTGCAACTTATGACGAAAATCTTCTTGAAAAATTTATGGAAGATGAAGATTCTATTACTGAGGATGAAGTGCATGCTGCACTTAGAGCTGCTGTAATGGACATGGCCATCATTCCTATGGTTTGTGGTTCGGCATTCAAAAATAAAGGCGTTCAATTTCTATTAGACGCAGTATGTCGTTACTTACCGTCTCCAACAGATAAAGAAGGTATAACAGGTATCAACCCTGACACAGACCAAGAAGAAATTAGAAAACCAGATGTGAAAGAACCATTTGCAGCTTTAGCTTTTAAAATTGCAACGGATCCATTTGTTGGTCGTTTGGCATTCTTTAGAGCATATTCTGGTCGCTTAGATGCAGGGTCATACATCCTTAATAACCGTTCTGGTAAAAAAGAACGTATTTCTCGTATCTATCAAATGCACTCCAATAAGCAAAATGCTATTGATTTTATTGAAGCAGGAGATATTGGTGCAGCTGTCGGATTCAAAGACATTAAAACGGGGGACACCATGACAGATGAAAAACATCCAATTGTTTTGGAATCTATGGATTTCCCAGATCCAGTAATTGGTATTGCTGTTGAACCTAAAACAAAGGCAGACGTCGATAAGTTAGGCATGGCACTTGGAAAACTTGCGGAAGAAGATCCAACCTTTACTGTTCGTACAGATGAGGCCTCTGGTCAAACAATCATTTCTGGAATGGGCGAGCTCCACTTAGATATTATTGTAGATCGTTTAAGACGTGAGTTCAAAGTTGAGGTCAGTCAAGGTCAACCACAAGTAGAGTACAAAGAAGCAATCACGCAACGTGCACAACACAGAGAGGTTTACAAGAAACAATCTGGTGGACGTGGTAAATTTGCAGATATTGTATTTACTTTGGAGCCTGCAGAGGAA
>CBFIIL010000085.1:2357-3501 GCA_965662485.1 Flavobacteriaceae bacterium
CCGAAATCAAAGGAGGTAATGTACCTAAAGAGTTTGTTCCTTCCGTAGAAAAAGGATTCAAAATGGCTATGCAAAATGGTCCATTGGCAGGATACGAAGTTGATGCAATGAAAGTTACACTTACTGACGGTTCCTACCATGATGTGGATTCAGATCAATTATCTTTTGAGTTGGCTGCTAAGCTAGGATTTAAAAATTCTGCAAAAGCTGCAAAAGCCGTAATCATGGAACCTATTATGAAACTTGAGGTAATTACACCCGAAGAAAATATGGGTGACATCGTTGGAGATCTTAACCGCCGTCGTGGACAGGTCAGTGACATGGGTGATAGAGCAGGAGCAAAAACTGTAAAAGCTACAGTGCCACTTTCTGAAATGTTTGGATATGTAACCACCTTAAGAACATTATCTTCTGGTCGTGCAACATCAACAATGGAGTTTTCACACTATGCTGAAACACCATCAAATATTTCTGAAGAGGTTATTAAAGAAGCTAAAGGCGTCCAATCTTAAAAGTTTAGAACATGAGTCAAAAAATTAGAATAAAATTAAAGTCTTACGATCATAACTTGGTAGACAAGTCTGCAGATAAGATTGTGAAAACTGTAAAAAGTACAGGTGCTGTTGTAACTGGACCAATTCCATTGCCAACACACAAAAAACTATACACTGTATTGCGTTCTCCTCACGTTAATAAAAAGTCGAGAGAACAATTTCAGTTAAGTTCCTACAAAAGACTACTAGACATCTATAGTTCATCTTCAAAGACCATTGATGCTTTGATGAAGTTAGAGTTGCCAAGTGGTGTTGAAGTAGAGATTAAAGTATAATTAATTTGCTGAATTTTGTCTAGGAATCAAGTTTAGATTCTGAAAACAAGTTCAGTGCAAATGTCCTAAGCTGCGTGCGAGGGAAAAGCGGAAAAAATACATTTCAAGGGTTGAAACGTGTTTTGACCCTTAATTTTTGAAGAAAAATAAAATTAAAGTAAAACAATAAAACAATAAATTAATAAATATGTCTGGGTTAATAGGAAAGAAAATCGGAATGACCAGCATCTTTGACGAGAACGGCAAAAACATGCCTTGTACTGTCATTCAAGCTGGACCATGCGTTGTTACCCAAGTCAGAACTGAAGAAAAGGA
>CBFIIL010000086.1:0-3480 GCA_965662485.1 Flavobacteriaceae bacterium
AATTACCCATATCACAGTAAATTATGAGTATGATTCACTTTTCCTAAAAGGGGTGAGTTTGGGAGGAAATATTGTTTTAAAATATCTGGGTGAAAATCAAAATATACCTGCGCAATTAAAAGCTGCAATGACGGTATCTGTTCCAGTAGATTTGGCGGCATCATCAAAAGCATTACATCAATTTAAAAATATATTATTTCATATTTATTTTATGATTGGCTTGAAGTATAAATTGATGCAAAAGCAACGTCAATTTCCAGAGAAAATTACTAGAAGAGCATTGTATTCTGTTTGGACTTTAAGAAAGCTAGATGAGGTGTATACCGCCAAAGCTAATGGTTTTAAAAATGCAGCAGATTATTACAAAAAATCAAGTAGTTTACATTATTTATCTTCAATAAAAACCCCTGTTTTGTTACTTAATGCCAAAAATGATTCATTTCTAACACCCTCTTGTTTTCCATATGAAATGGCTCAAATGAGTAAATATTTATTTTTGGAAACTCCAGAAAAAGGAGGTCATGTTGGATTTATTTCAAAAGGCGGCGTGTATTACAACGAAAAAAGAGCTTTAGAGTTCTTCAGAGAATTTCAATAATTGAGAGTAGATTTTATGAATAGGGAACCCCATGACATTAAAGTATGACCCTTCAATTTTTGTAACACCAATTTGTCCAATCCAATCTTGAATTCCATATGCTCCAGCTTTGTCCATTGGATTGTAATTATCAATATAAAACTGAATTTCTTTGGTTGATAATTCTTTGAATGTCACTTTCGTTATGGAATTAAAAATGTCTTCTTTTTGTAGGCTTTTTAGGCAAACAGAGCTGATTACTTCGTGTGTTTTTCCACTTAGTTTTTGAAGCATTTTAAAAGCATCTTCTTTAGATTTTGGTTTTCCTAGTGCTGTATTTTGATGCCAAACAATAGTGTCGCTTGTAATGAGGAGGTCTTTTGGGCTTAATTCTTCTATAAATGCATCTGATTTAAGTTTAGCAAGATAGTCTGAAATTTCACTTTTCTTAAGATGTTTAGGATATATCTCGTCAATTTCTTTAAGTCGAATTTCAAAAGGTACTCCCAGTGATTTTAGTAGCTCTTGTCTTCTTGGAGAACCAGAAGCCAAAATCAATTTTTTGGATTTTAGTCTATTTTTGAGCATTTAAAAATTAATCATTTTGAGCATCAAAATCACTCATCCAAAGTCTTTTTACTTTCATGACTTGCTCTATGATATCTCTGACAGCACCACAACCGCCATTGACATGTGAAATATAGTCTGAAATGGCTTTAATTTCGGGCGCGGCATCTTGAGGACAGCAGGGGAGGCCAACCAATTTCATGACAGGAAAATCTGGAATATCATCACCCATGTACAATACCTGTTCAGAAGACAAATTATATTGGTCTAACAAGTGGTGATAATGCTTCACTTTGTCATGTGCACCCAAAACAACATTTTTTATTCCCAAGCCTTCTAATCGTTGGCGAACACCTTCATTTTTTCCTCCAGAAATGATGCATATATTCAAGCCTGCATCAACGGCTGCTCGAAGTGCATAGCCATCTCTTGTGTGCATTTTACGAAGTAAATCTCCATTAGTATTAACCAACAATGAACTATCTGTTAGAACACCGTCTACATCAAAAATAAGCGTTGTAATAGTTTTCAAAAGTGTTTTGTAATTTTTCTTAGCCATGTGTTTTTTGAATTGATTTTGTAAGTTGCTCGTATAATTCTTTATAATCTGGGTATGATTCCAAATCTTTTAAATGTGTTTTTATCGTTTTTTTATCGCGTCTTTTTGCAGGCCCAGTTTGTGCCATATATGGTGATAAATGTTGTACTTTTTTTGCCGTTTCAAGGATGAGTGGTTTTAGAATTTCAAAATCCAAGCTTTTTTCATCAGTAAGCTCGTGTGCGATTCGATACAATTGGTTGGTGAAATTATTTACAAAAACGGCAGTCAAATGCAATGCCTGGCGCTGCTCTGAATTGATAAAATATATAGGGCTATTCAGAGCTTCTGCAATTTGTTTTAAAGTGTTTCTGTCGTTTTTGTCTGTTGATTCAATACAAATGGGGACGTTTTTAAAATCCAAAGCTGCAGTTTTTGAAAATGTTTGAAGTGGATAAAAAACACCTCTTCTGTTTTTTGCATTTAAAAACCGCATTGAAATAGTTCCTGAGGTATGTACCACTAATCTGTTTTTGAAAGGAAAATCGTTTGAAAGTTGTTCGATTGCGCTATCGCTTACCGCAATAATATAGACATCTGCAGAAGCAAGATTATTTAGGTTATAGCATTTTTCTATGCCCGTATTTTCTGTAGAATTATTGCTTTTCGACCTGTTGTACCATTGAACAAGTTTCAAATTTTTAGCATCGTTTATTGCCTTACACAAATGTGTACCTACATTTCCAGCCCCTAATACAACAACAGAAATCATAATGCTAATTTACATAAGTATCGGGTTTTTTAAAAGTTAATAATCTGCTTTATAAAATAAATATTAAAATTAGTGTTAAAAGCGTTGTTTTAAAATTACTTTTTTGTAAAAAGTAAGTACCTTTGTCGTCCACAAAATTTACTTTTTTTGATGTTCAAAAAAATTGCTAATATTCTTTTTTCTACACGCCTAACAGCAACCTTATTTATTGTCTATGCTACAGCGATGGCTGTAGGTACATTTTTGGACGTTGGTCAAAGTACATCGCCAACGCCATACTCAAGAAACTTAATCTACAACGCATGGTGGTTTGAGGCCATTATGGTTGTTTTTATGATTAATTTTGCAGGAAATATTTTTAGATATCGCTTATTGCGAAAAGAAAAATGGGCTACACTTGTACTGCATTTATCTTTTATTTTTATTCTACTAGGTGCTTTTATCACCCGTTATCATGGTTTTGAAGGCATGATGGCCATCCGAGAAGGAGCAACCGAAAACACATTTTTATCTCAAAAAACATACCTTACAACATACGTCGATGGAGATTACAAAATAGATGGTGAGTTTCAACGTTTAGTTCGAAATGACGAAGTTGACTTTTCGCCACGTTTGGATAACGAATACAGATTCAATACATTTTATGGCCATACTCCAGTTGTTGTTGAACTTATTGATTTTATTGCAGGAGCAGAAGAAGATATTGTCCCTGATGAAACTGGAGAATATTACTTAAAATTGGTAGAAGCTGGTGGTGGAGCTCCGCACAATCATTTCTTGAAAGTTGGAGAAGTAAGTAGTATTCACAATGTATTGTATGCACTCAATAAACCAACACCTGGTGCTATAAATTTAACTTTTTCTGATGAAGGATTGACGATTCAATCACCCTTTGAGGGGGAGTACATGACCATGGCAACAGGCGTTCAAGGACAGCTTGTTAAAGACAGCATTCAACCTTTGGTGTTGCGCTCACGATATATCATTGGAAATCAAGCTATTGTATTTCCTAAACCAGTCATAAAA
>CBFIIL010000087.1:0-3451 GCA_965662485.1 Flavobacteriaceae bacterium
TTTAGTATCAAATGTTGGAAAACCGCTAAACAGCAGTGCCAACGATTTGTACTATAGCTCACGATTGGACAGCCCTTTGTTGGGGTATTTTTCTTCTAACCGAACCGGCTCACAAACCCTTAGCTACGAAAGCTGTTGTAACGATATTTATGCCTTTGTAAAAACAGAAGAATGCGTTTGTGTAAAAATAGACAGCCTAGCCACCGCCATGCGTCTTAACTTGCCTTTGAGTTTATATTTTCACAACGATGAACCTAATCCAAATACTAGAGACACTACAACAACTCTTTCTTATACTGATGCCTTTGATTCTTTTGTTAGCCTAAAGGAAACGTACATTAAGCAATTTGCATCTATTTTGGGTGGAAAGGCTAAAAATCAGGCGGAAAGACAAATGCGCACCTTTTTTGACCAAAGCGTTAATCAAGGTATGGCACAACTGCAAGCCTTTGCCCAACAACTGCAAGAGGCTATGGCATTGGGTGCTAGTATTGACCTCAAACTAAAGGGCTTTACCTCCCCACTGACTGATAGCGATTACAACAATCTATTGGCAAAACGCCGAATTTCTAGTGTAGAAAACTACTTAAGAAGCTATAATGAGGGTGTGCTTTTACCCTATTTGGACAGCGGAGCACTTAGCCTTGTAGAATTACCTTTAGGCGAAACCCAAGTTAATATGGAAGTGAGCGACAATCCGAACGACAGGCGTAATTCGGTGTACAGTATAAAGGCATCAAGAGAAAGGCGAATTGAAATTCAATCCATTTCTGTTGAATTTTAGAGATAAAGTCGTTTAGGTTTGATTACTTTCTATATTTTCGCAAAAAATTAACCTTTTATGAAACCAGCACTTTTAATTTTAGCCGCAGGAATGGGAAGCCGATACGGTGGACTCAAGCAAATTGACGGTATAGGACCGAATGAAGAACCCATCATAGAATATTCTATTTATGACGCTATACAGTCTGGTTTCGGAAAGATTGTATTTGTTATTCGTAAAGAATTTGATGAAGCCTTTCGTTCCCGTTTTTCTAAGTTCGAAAGCATGATTGAAATCGCTTATGCTTATCAGCCTGTACAAGTCGAATTAGAAGGGGTTGATTTGGTAGAACGTCAAAAGCCATGGGGCACGTCACATGCTGTATTGGTTGCAAAGGAATGTATTAATGAGCCTTTTGCAGTTATCAATGCCGATGATTACTACGGAGCTAATTCCTTTAAAATAATGGCTGATTTTCTAAGTAATGATTGCTCGCCATCGGTAATGTCTATGTTAGGTTATGTTTTGGAAAATACCCTATCAGAGCATGGTACAGTAAACCGAGGGGTGTGCGAAGTAAACTCCAATGACGAACTTATTGAAGTGATTGAGCGTACCAAAATTGCCAATGTTAATGGCAAGGTAGAGTACAATGTAGGCGAAGAAGGCGGAGCGGAACTTAACCCTCAAGCTAGTGTGTCTATGAACTATTGGGGTTTTCACCCTTCCATATTTGAGCATATCGAAAATGGCTTACACGCTTTCATGAAAGCACATTCACTAGACCCTAAAGCAGAATATTACATTCCAAATATAGTAACGGATTTAATCAATAATGGAACTATGGCAGTACGAGTAATTCCTACTACCGATACTTGGTTTGGCGTTACCTACAAAGAAGATAAGCCTATGGCAGTTGCTGCCATTGCCGAACAAATCGAAAAGGGCGTTTACCCAACGCCTTTGTGGGGGTAACGGTCTTGTATATGAAAAGTAGCGGATTTTATGTACTAACTTTTCAGTTAAACACAGACCTTTTTTATACTTACTTTGTTTCGTTTTAGCGATTAAACCGCCATTAATTATACACTTTGATGTAGCTAGTGTTTTATTCAATTGTCTTTTTCTTTTTAGCGTTAATCAAAAAATAGAACATCGGAATAAAAATTAGTCCCATAGTCAAAAGTAAAAACCAAGTCCCAAGTCCGTCCGCATTTCCATTGACACTTTGAATTGTTTTTAATACTATTAAACCAAAAATTATTACAATCACTAATTTTAAAACTCTCATCATTCGAGTTGCATTTGTATATTGATTTAAAGCATTTTCTTCTGTTATTTCACTCGGATAATTAAATATGTGGGGATACTTATTTAGAGTTGTTAATCCGAGAAATAGAATTGTCGAAATGATTGGCAATGCTAATATATTTGACCTATTTCCAAATCCGTCAGCTTTTCCAGTTTCGTTGTAATGTGTTGGTATTATTTCAGGCAATTCAAAATAGTTAGTTAAAGTCAAAGTCCATATTCCAAATATCGAAATCCAACCAATTATTTCAAGAATTTTGTCTGTATGGTTTAATTTCAGTTTTATTTTTGGTCTTTTACTCATATTATTTCTTTTTACAGAAAGTTCTCTTGCATTAGCTACTACAACAATTGGATTTACGCATTGCGTAAATCCAACCCTTATAAGCGTATTAAATCCATTATTGATGGGCAGTTATAATTGACACAAGTTTCAAAACATCTGTCAATACAAGTTTGTAATAAAGTAAATGGAAATAGATAAAAGGGTAAATAGTTCATTGGGCTTTAAGTTGTGATTCAAATTTATAAAATTCTAATCACTTTTAGCTTCTACCCAATCGCCATAAGATTTAATGAGGTCTATTAGGGCATCTACGGCTTGCTCCTCAGGTATATTTCGTTGCACCACTTCTTTCTCTTTGTAGAGTGTGATTTTTCCAACGCCAGTCCCTACATAGCCGTAGTCGGCATCTGCCATTTCACCAGGGCCATTGACTATACAACCCATTATACCAATTTTCACACCTTTTAGGTGGTTGGTTTTAGCACGAATTTTGGCTGTTGTTTCTTGCAAATCAAAGAGTGTACGTCCACAAGAAGGGCAAGAGATGTATTCGGTTTTGGAGATACGTGTTCGCGTGGCTTGTAGTATGCCAAAAGCCGTTTGATTAACGGTTTGGTCTGAGCCGCAATTTTCAGCAGCAATGAATATGCCATCGCCCAAACCATCTAGTAATAAAGCCCCCATATCGGTTGCAGCATGCAGTTGTAGTTCTTCCTCTTTGAGGTTGCCATAAGCACGACCGATAATAACTGGGACAGTGCATTTTTGGTTGATGAGTTCAACGAATAAACGCCTTTGTTCTGCCATGCCATGAGCGTTCCAGCTATCTACTAGCAAAACGGCAGTAGGGTCGCTTTTAAGCCTATCGATAAGTTCAGTGCTGAGGTCAGGTAGACAGGCGTAAACGATATTTAGATGTTTAGAAAGAGTGGGATTTTCTAAATACTGTTTATGAGTTAGAAAAGGATATACTCTGTCTTCATTTTGGTGCTTTAGCCAAGTGTCGTAATGGTAAACGATGCCTAATGTTCCTGGAATTTTGAAGTCAATTTCTTCATCGCCCAAAAAGACATAATCGCATGCCATATCGC
>CBFIIL010000088.1:0-3383 GCA_965662485.1 Flavobacteriaceae bacterium
TCAAAACTTAGGGTATACAGATCCAGGGGATTATGCCGACTATTCTATTTTTGTTCCAGAAACAGGACTGTACGGAATTAAGTTCAGAGTCGCTGGATTTAACCAAGGCCAAATCGGACTGTATTCAGTAGATGAAAATGATGTAGAAACTGAATTAATTGTTGTAAATACAGTTGTGACAAATGGATGGCAGATTTGGGAAACTGTTTCAGATAACATTTCTATTGAACAAGGAGTACATACGTTAAGAATGAAAATCCTTTCAGGTGGATTTAATTTCAATTGGATGGAGTTCGATTATCCAGATAGTGATGGCGATGGCGTCCTAGATGAAAATGATGATTGCCCAAATACTCCCGAAGGTGCTAACGTAGATGTTTCAGGCTGTGAAGTTTTCGTTTTGCCTCCGGATAATTATATAATATCCGCATTCAGTGAAACGTGCAGATCTCAAAATAATGGAAACATTTCATTATCGGCCTTAGCAAACTATACTTATACCGTTTCTATAAGTGGAGAAAATTACGACGCAACGGAAATATTTACATCCGATATTAATTTCGAAAATTTATCTGCTGGAACGTATGTATTATGCATCACAATAGAGGGTCAACCAGACTATGAACAATGTTTTACAGTCGTTGTAATTGAGCCAGATGAATTGGATGTTAATGCGGACAGATTAGCAAATTCTTCAAGAATAAATATGACTATAAATGGAGGAGATTTGTATTATATAACCTTAAATGACGAGACGTTTATCACTAGTGAAAGCGAAGTCGAATTGGCATTATCTAAGGGTGTAAATAAATTGAGTATAAGAACAAATAAAGAGTGTCAGGGTATTTATGAAAAAACCTTTGTTGTAAATAGTGAGCCTATACTCTATCCAAACCCCGTGCAAAATAATACGTTATTTATCAATACTGGGCTTGTAGAAACATCTGCTGTTCCTATAGAAATTTATGACGTATCGGGTAAATTAATAGTCTCTAAAACATACTATCCAACATCCAATACTCTGGAAGTTGATGTGTCAAGCATCTCAAATGGATTTTTTGTGTTAAAAATAACCACAACTGAAAAAACGTATAATTATAAAATTATAAAGCAATGAACAGATTAAAAAATACACTTCCAATATACTTGTTTTTGTTAATCAGTGTTGCTTCTTGTAGTAGTGATGATGGCGGTGATGAAGGTATAAATCCTGTAGATCCACCAACTGCAACAACACTTATATTTCCTGAAAATAACACAGAATGTAATGAAGGAGTTATCATTTCTGACAGCGAAACTGAAGTGCTTTTTCAATGGCAAGACGCGACAAATGCCACTTCTTATATATTAAAAGTTAAAAACTTAAATGATGGGACTTCAAGAACTATAAGCACACTTTCAAATGAATTTCTGTTACGGGTTTTAAGGGGCACCCCCTATTCATGGTCTGTAACATCTTTAGCGAGTGGAACTACAGAAATAACAGAAAGTGCCGTTTGGAAATTTTATAATTCAGGGCTTCCTCAAGAAAGTCATCCCCCATTTCCGGCAGAGGCAATCAGTCCTCAATCTGGTGCCAGTGTCAACGCAGGTGAGATTAATTTACAATGGGAAGCAACGGATGTTGATAATGATATAATGTCCTATGCCGTATATCTTGATTCTGTAAACCCACCAGTTGTTGAAGTTGGCAGTACAAGTAATACCACTATAAATAGTACTGTAACTTCTGGGCTAGTATCCTATTGGAAAGTCGTAACTACAGATCAAATTGGGAACACATCTGATTCACAAATTTTTCAATTTGGAGTCAATTAAATCTAGACACATGAAACTAAAACAAGGTATTTATATACTGATAGCAATAGTCTTGCTATCGTGCAAAAAAGAACATAAAGGAGGCGTAATTACACCTGAAGATACAACTGTTTGGGAAATAGATTTCTTAGATAATTTTGATACATTCAATACAGACAACTGGCAAGACCAACGCATTTGGGTAAATAATGAAACGCATTGTTATGTGCCTAATAATGAATTTGGAACTCGAGAAGTTAGTGATGGTACTTTAAAATTAAAGGTAGTTAATATAGGTAAAAAACGCAGCTGCGATAATTTCAATAAATATGGAAAACAGCACCCTGAAACGCAATATGTTGCGGGGCGAATCGCTTCAAAAAACCGAAAAGAATTTATAAAAGGAAAATGGACGGCTCGACTAAAACTAGAAAGCAACGGAGAGCCAAGCATGTTTCCTGCATGGTGGATTTTAGGGTCACAAAATAATGAACCTCCAGTTCAAGAACCGGACGAAACTGTTTGTTGGCCAATGACGGGGTCTGGAGAGATTGATATTTTTGAGCATCATGGCGATCATCATAAAAATAGTTTCACAACAGGCGCTATTAAATATCTAGGCAAATGCGATGATGGGGATTGGTGGACTTTACGCAAAGGATTCAATGTTGATTTAAACGAATTTCATGAATACTCTGTTGAATGGGAAAAAAGTGATTTAGTGTATCGTGTTGATGATAAAGAAGTGTACCGTAACAAAGGAGAGGGAGATAACTATCCGGAAGCCATGTTTGCCATTTTAAATTATGCTAAAATTACGGATTCCCCAATGGAGGGCGAATGGGTAATGGAAGTCGATTGGGTCAAACATGAATACAAAAAATAACTTACAACAAACTATGGTCAGAATATATTACAAACTATTTATTTTTTTGCTGTTAATGACTTCTTGTAATGATGCAAAAATCGTTAAATTAGAACCACAATACACGATTTCAAGTGTAGGAGAAAGCTATTCTAACAAAACGCTTCAAGTGTATACTACCGCTAAGGATACAGAGTTGCGATTAGCCAAAACAAATGAACTGACATTCAAAGAAAAGAGCCAGCCCTTAGAAACAGGAATTGCAGTTTTTGTAAATCCAAAAAAAACGTTTCAAGAATATTTAGGTATTGGAGGAGCGATAACAGATGCTTCAGCAGAGGTATTTTCAGTCTTAAGCTCTAGCAAACAAGACGAACTCCTTCAATCGTATTTTGGTAAAGATGGATTAGGATATAACATTATAAGAACCAGTATTCATAGTAGTGATTTTGGTTTAGGAAGCCATACCTATATTGACGAAGGGGATACAGAACTAAAAACATTTTCAATTGAAAAAGATAAAGTAAAAAGAATCCCTCTCATAAAAAGAGCAATTGAATTGATCAGTGACAATTTAGTCTTTTATGCTAGTCCTTGGAGTCCACCTGCTTTTATGAAAACCAATAAAAATATGCTTAGAGGCGGAAAACTCCTTCCTGAATTTCGTCAATCTTGGGCAAATTATTATGTAAAATTTATTGAAGCATATGAAGCTGAAGGT
>CBFIIL010000089.1:0-1021 GCA_965662485.1 Flavobacteriaceae bacterium
ATCGCCAGAAGCCTTCATCGGTTATATTGCTATATTTTCACAAATTATACCTCCTGCTAAGTCCTTTACTACTGCCTTTTATTACCTCCAAAAAGGAAGTGCTTCTGCTGAAAGAGTACTAAGCATCTTAGAAACAGACAACCCCATAAAAGAGCCTAAACAACCCAAAGGAAAAAACAATTTTGAGTCGAGCATAGCGTTCAAAAATGTGTCCTTTCAGTATGATACTCAAGCTGTTCTAAAAAATTTAAGCCTTGAAATACAAAAAGGGAAAAGCGTAGCCCTTGTGGGTGAATCAGGCAGTGGGAAATCTACCATTGCGGATTTGCTCTCTCGTTTTTACGACATTGAAGAAGGCGAAATATTAATCGACAACATCAACATAAAAGACTACAAACTGACCGACTTGAGAGGACTAATGGGCATCGTATCACAAGACTCCATCCTATTCAACGACAGTGTCTTTAACAACATCACCCTTGGTAATGAAAATGCCGATAAAGAAGTAGTGATTGCCGCAGCCAAAGCTGCCAATGCCCATGAGTTTATAATGGAAATGCCAAAAGGTTATGACAGTAATGTGGGTGAAAATGGAGCAAAGCTATCTGGTGGACAAAAGCAACGCATAAGCATAGCACGTGCTATCTATAAGAATCCGCCTATTTTGATTTTAGATGAAGCCACCTCATCATTGGATACCGAATCTGAAAAACTAGTGCAAGATGCTCTTGGTAAACTCATGAAAACACGCACTTCATTAGTCATTGCTCACCGCTTGTCTACAATTCAAAATGCCGATAATATCATACTGATTAAAAAAGGAGAGATTCTAGAGCAAGGCACTCATGAGGAACTGACTCTAAAAAATGGAGCTTATAAGAAGCTTATCGATTACCAAAATTTCAGCTAACTTTTTTCTCATTTCTTATTATATTTGGTGCACACTCAAAATGAGCATTATTATGATACGATTATTATTCCTTTTATGTCTATCTAGCCTAATAGCAACTGCTGAAAATGG
>CBFIIL010000089.1:1031-3262 GCA_965662485.1 Flavobacteriaceae bacterium
TATGTACAAGTTCACGACAATACCGATATGACTTGGTACGGTCATTATAAAGACTGGGGGGAATTTCCTAGTGGAGATGAATCGTATAGAAAAGTGCTTATGCACTTCACAATGGGCTGTGCCTCTACTGGCTGTAGCGGCTGGGACTATGACGTGCATATTCTCATGAGAAACCGCACAGGCGTATTGGATTCAAATATGGTTTTGGCACCTTCATTCAAATTAAACAATGAGATTGTAGATACAGCAACCTTTAGCTATTCACCAACCTACACTAACAGTTGGGACAGTGTAAATGGAACGACTCCTCTTGCTAACGACACTATGGTTTTGCTTCTATTTGCAGACCAAGACGATCCTTTTTTAGTGACAGATACGCAATATGTTTTTGCGGCAGATTATTACAATCCAACTTATGATAGCTTAGGCGTAATCACCGACTCAACACTTGTTGTTGCTGACACAACGCTATACCTAAGCAACACCGTAACCTATAATGTCTTCGAAGTGATTGAAGATTTTGAATTGGGTAGAGCCATCACCCCTTACGGCACTTATATGAACCCTGCCAACGGAAGTTATGGGACTAATGGCTATGACGAAAACTGGAAACACATTTTTACCTACGATGTCACAGACTTTCAGCATTTACTAAAAGACTCTGTTGAAATTGATGCTTTTTATGCCGGATGGAGCAGTGGTTTCAGTGTGAAATTGGACTTTGAATTTATCGAAGGAACACCTCCAAGAACACCACTGAAGCTTAGCAATGTATATAAAAATGGAGCTTCAGGCTACGGCTATTCCAACTCCAATAGTTTTGAAACAACGCAGATGCCAGAAACTAAAGTTGCTCTACTACCCTCAGCTCAAGAATATAAATTACAGTTCGTGCCATCAGGTCACGGACAAGCAGGAGAGTTTACCTCGGGCGTTAGCTATACCGCTAAAGTAAATGGAAGTGTAGTTGGTGGCAATACCATTTGGAAAGACGATTGTGGATTTAATGCCATTTGGCCTCAAGGAGGAACATGGATTTTTGACCGTGCCAACTGGTGTCCTGGTGAAGCAGTACCGATTTACAACCACGAAATAACCCCTTATGTTGGCATGTCACTAGATTCCGTTGCTATTGATATTAATTTTAGCAATTATAACCCCAACGGAGATGCCTCTTACTCCTGTGCTGTACACCTCTTTCAGTACACAGAGCCAAACTTTACCTTAGATGCTGAAGTTACCGACATTTTAGCCCCATCCAAAAAGGATGTGTATTCAAGGTTCAATCCTATCTGTTCTAATCCTATCATCAAAATTAGAAACTCAGGAAAAGATGTACTGACTTCAGTAGATATTCAATACGGTATAAAAGGTGGTACTATGCAAACCTACGAATGGACAGGCAACCTAAAATTTATGGAAGAGGAAGAAGTAACACTCGACCCAATGATTCATGATGGAAATGAAACTAAATTCGTCGTTACTCTATCAAACCCTAATGGCTCAACGGACACCCATAGCGACAATGATACTATGGAATCTGAATTTGAAGACTTACCTATTTACAAGCCTTCGTTCTTAGTCCGATTAAAAACCAATAACTACGGAAGTCAAAGTTCTTGGACTATAAAAAACAGCAACAATGAAGTCGTGTATTCTCGTGACAACTGTGCCAACAATACCTTGTACAACGATACCGTAACGCTAGGGAATGGCTGCTACACCTTCAGAATAGATGATACTGGCGGAGATGGACTAGACTTTTGGTATTGGGATAATGTTGGTCAGCCAGACGGCAGTGGCTTTATCAACTTTATGTACTACGATACCATTTCAGTATTTCGCTCTTTCAACAAAGACTTTGGCTCGGCTATAGTTCATTCCTTTAGAGTAACGAATGGTGTGTCAGTAGACAATCACACTATGATTAACTTTGACATCTATCCTTCTGTAAGTAATGGAACAGTGTTTATTCAAAAGGATAGCTCAACAAAAACACCATCGACTATTGAAGTCTATTCTGTAAATGGACAAAAAATAATTGAAGAACAATGGGAAGAAAACACCCAATTGAAAACCCTTCATTTAGACTCGCTTTCAGATGGCATATACGTTGTTAAAGTGCAGACTGGAGATATCATTAACACTCAGAAAATTATCTTAAATCGATAGTAGGCATTAATTTTAAGATAAGTTAAACTTATTTTAACGGTGTTTTTATATTTTTACGC
>CBFIIL010000090.1:0-3254 GCA_965662485.1 Flavobacteriaceae bacterium
TCTATTTGATGGAGAAGAAAGCAGCCCAGATCCACTTGATGCTAGTAAATGGGTAGAATATCACAAATGGAATATTGGTGCAAACTGGTTTACTGCTTTAGCTGATAAGCTAGTATTAAAAACCAACTTAGAATACGGGCTTATTGGTAAATATAACAGTGAAGAATCATTATCACAATTTGAACGATTTTATGTTGGTGGAGATGGTCTTAGCGGTTATGCTGTTGACGGAAGAGAAGTTATTGCTCTAAGAGGGTATGAAAACAATTCACTCTCGCCAACAGACGGGGCAACTATTTACAATAAATATACTTTAGAGCTCCGTTATGCGTTATCATTGAATCCGCAGTCGCCTATATTTGCTTTAGCATTTTTAGAGGCAGGAAACACTTGGAACAATTCAAACACCTTTAATCCGTTTGATATAAAACGTTCTGCAGGTGTTGGGATTAGAATGATGATTCCAATGATGGGAATTATGGGAGTAGATTGGGGATATGGATTTGATGAAGTGATAGGCTCACCATCCGCAAATGGAAGTCAATTTCACTTTTCAATTAACCAACAATTTTAATATTTTAGCACACCACTATGAAACAGTTAATTCTAATAGCACTAATTTGTTTTGCGTCTGTAAGTCAGGCACAAAAATTTGCCTATGTTGATTCTGATTATATTCTCGAAAGAATACCAGAATACGCTTCTGCTGAAGACCAATTAGAAAAACTATCTGTCAACTGGCAATCCGAAATTGAAGAAGTATATCAGCAAATAGATGTGCTATATAAAAAGTACCAAGCAGATAAAATATTGCTCACTCAAGAAATGAAAAACAAAAGAGAGAGTGAAATCATAAATAAAGAAAAGGACGCTAAAGAATTACAAAGAAAACGTTTTGGTCCTGAAGGAGATTTATACACAAAAAGAACAGAACTTGTGAAGCCTATACAAGATAAAGTGTATAACGCTATACAAGATTTCTCAAATGAAAAAAGATATGATATTATCTTTGACAAGTCAAGTAATCTGATAATGCTATTTAGCAACCCAGACCTCGACAAAAGTGATGACATCCTAAAAATGTTAGGATATAAATAATAATTAAAACTATAAAAAAATGAAAAAAGTACTTTTAACCCTTATGGTTTGTGTAGGATTTATACTATCGGCACAAGCTCAAAAATTTGGCTACTTAAACTCAAATGAACTTTTAGCAATGATGCCTGAAAGCATTGAAATGCAAGAAGAATTACAAACCTATGCTAAAGGACTAGAATCTCAATTATCAGCTATGCAGGCCGAATATGAGAAGAAAGTAGTAGAATATCAGCAAAACGAAACAAGCTATACCGATGTGATTAAAGAGGATAAAATCCGTGAAATTGAAAGCATTCAGCAACGTGTAGTTGAGTTCCAAAAAAATGCTCAGCAGTCTTTAAGTGAAAAAGAAGCTGAACTGTTTACCCCTATCAGAGACAAAGCAATGATGGCTATTGACAATGTAGCAAAAGAAGGTAATTATACCTTTATCTTTGACTCAGGCTCAGGAAGCTTTTTATACGCTGCTGAAAGTGAAAATGTGCTTTCACTCGTTAAGTCAAAATTAGGACTATAGTAAAACAACATAATCTCTTAAAGCAGTTTGGATTCTTTCAAACTGCTTTTTTTGTGCTATCTTAGAAAGGTGAATAAAAATAATCCAATAGGCATTTTTGACTCTGGCATTGGAGGGCTAACAGTAGCTAAAGCTATTCGCAAACTCTTGCCCAATGAAAGTATACTCTATTTTGGTGATACTAAACACCTGCCCTATGGCGATAAATCGGAAGAATCTGTAAAAGAATTCTCTCTGAATATTTCTACTTTTCTAAAGAATAAAAGCTGTAAAATGATTGTAATCGCATGCAACACAGCTTCTTCTTTAGCTCATGAAACAGTTATTAAAACATGCCCTAACATTGAAGTAGTCAACGTCATTGACCCTGTTGTGGATAGATTAACATCTTCTAACACCAAATCTAATATTGGTATAATTGGAACAAAAGGCACTATAAATTCAGGCATTTATCCTAAAAAGATTAGAGATAAAAATAAAAATGCAAATGTAAAGTCCTTAGCCACTCCTCTACTTGCTGCCATGATAGAGGAAGGATTTATTGATGGTGAAATTAGTGACGTCATTATTCATAACTATCTAAATCATAAAGAGCTAAATGACATTGAGCAATTAATTTTAGCCTGTACCCACTACCCCTTGATACAAAACCTCATAGAAAACTTTTACGACGATAAGGTCGAAATTATTGACTCTGCAAGCGAAGTCGCAAAACATATAAAGACAATTTTAGAAAATAAAAAACTACTAAGTGATAAAAAAGCAGAGCATCACTTTTTTGTTTCAGATTACACCAATTCTTTCGAGCAATCGGCAAAATTCTTTTTTGGTGAAGATATTCGACTAGAGGAAGTAAAACTTAAGTCGTAAACCAAGACGAATACATCACATAATTATCAGCAATACCTTCAATGAGTACTGCCGTTTGCTCTTGGCTCAATTCTTTTACTTTTTTTGCAGGTACTCCAGCATATATACAACCACTTTCAACTATAGTTCCTTCTAAAACTACCGCTCCTGCAGCTATAATAGAATTGCTATGAACCCTTACACCATCCATAACGATAGCTCCCATTCCAATTAGCACATTGTTCATCACTTTACAACCATGCACCAAAGCATTATGTCCAATAGATACATTATCACCAATTTCGGTAGGATGCTTTTGATATGTACAGTGAATAACTGCCCCATCTTGGATATTTACTTTATTTCCTATTCGAATATAATGAACGTCTCCACGAATAACGGCATTAAACCAAACGCTACATTGATTTCCCATTACTACATCGCCAACAACGGTAGCATTTTCTGCTAAATACACATCCTCACCTATCTGAGGGCTTTTACCGTTTACTGCCATGGATTTTATTTTCAAAGATAAAAGAATGACTTAACTTTGCATAAAAACAATAAATGACCAAAATACCAACATCACTATACGCTGAGTCAACGCCAAATCCATTAGTTGTGAAATTTGTGGCTAATAGAATTTTAGTTGATCAAAACATCTATGAGTTCAATAACAGAGCTGAAGCAAGCAGTTCACCCCTTGCACTAGAGCTCTTCGGATTTCCATTTGTTGACAAAGTATTTTTAAGCAATAATTTTATATCTATTACCAAAAAAGATAATGGCA
>CBFIIL010000091.1:0-3123 GCA_965662485.1 Flavobacteriaceae bacterium
TTTGTAAGCCAGGTTCTGTAACACCACACGCAAAATTTAAAGCTGAGGTATATATCCTTAAGAAAGAAGAAGGTGGGCGTCACACGCCGTTCCATAACAACTACCGTCCACAGTTTTATGTGCGTACAACAGATGTTACAGGAAACATTGCACTACCATCTGGAGTAGAAATGGTAATGCCTGGTGACAACTTGACTATTACGGTTGAATTGATTCAACCAATTGCAATGAATGTTGGACTACGTTTCGCAATACGTGAAGGTGGTAGAACAGTTGGTGCAGGTCAGGTAACTGAGATTTTAGACTAAATATTGTTAAATTAATGCTAGTTAAGGTGTCCTGAAAACTCAGGATACCTTGACTTGTATTTACGGGTTTAGCTCAGTTGGTAGAGCACTGGTCTCCAAAACCAGGTGTCGGGAGTTCGAGCCTCTCAACCCGTGCAAGGTAAGAATAGTGCAACCAAAAATAAGCTAATTAAAATCCAAATCAACTCAAATTAAATAGTAAAAATGATAGAGTACATAAAAGAATCATTTGAAGAATTAAAGAATAACGTCAGTTGGCCATCATGGTCTCAAGGACAAAGTCTAACCGTTCTTGTAGCGTTATTCTCAATTATATTTTCACTAGCAATTTGGGGTGTTGATACTGTTTTTGCACGTGTTGTAGAAGCCTATTTCAACTGGATTAAATAAGACATTTTCATGGCAGAGCAAAAGGAAGAGAAAAAGTGGTATGTTGTCCGTGCAGTAAGTGGACAAGAAAATAAAATTAAAACTTATATTGAGACAGAAATTTCTCGTTTAGGTTTAGATAGTTTTGTTGATCAAGTCCTTGTGCCTACAGAAAACGTGATTCAAATTCGCAATGGAAAAAAAGTACATAAAGAAAAAGTATACTTTCCAGGATATATAATGATCCAAGCCAATTTGAGTGGAGAAATTCCTCATATCATCAAGTCGATTACAAATGTTATTGGATTTTTAGGAGAAACAAAAGGTGGAGACCCTGTCCCATTACGTCAGTCAGAAGTGAATAGAATGCTTGGTAAAGTCGATGAATTATCACTAGAAGCCGATCAAAATGTAGCAATTCCTTTTGTAATTGGCGAAACGGTGAAAGTAATAGACGGACCATTCAATGGTTTTGATGGTACTGTCGAAAAAATAAATGAAGAGAAGCGTAAGCTTGAAGTTATGGTTAAAATTTTCGGAAGAAAAACACCGCTAGAACTGAGCTATATGCAAGTTGATAAAATTTAATAATTGTTACAATTAACACGGTTTGTATTTTCAGCTTCCAACTTAAATACAAATCACTAAAAATTAAAAATGGCAAAAGAACTAGACAAAGTAGTCAAACTACAAGTTAGGGGAGGTGCAGCGAATCCATCGCCACCGGTTGGACCCGCTTTAGGTGCTGCTGGGGTCAATATCATGGAGTTTTGTAAGCAGTTTAATGCACGAACTCAAGACAAGGCTGGTAAGGTTTTACCAGTTGTGATATCGGTTTATAAAGACAAATCATTTGAATTTGTTATTAAGACACCTCCAGCTGCAGTACAATTATTAGAAGCGGCCAAAGTAAAAAAGGGTTCTGGTGAACCACATGTTAAAAAAGTAGCTAAAGTCACTTGGGATCAAGTGAAAACAATCGCTGAAGACAAAATGGTAGATTTAAACGCATTTACAATAGAGTCTGCAATGAAAATGGTTGCTGGTACTGCCAGATCTATGGGTATAACTGTTAAAGGTGGTGAAGCACCCAAATAAACTGTATTCGAAATGGCAAGATTAACAAAAAAACAAAAAGAAGCAGTTGCAAAAATTGATAAGAGTAAATTTTACTCACTCAGTGAAGCCTCTGCCTTAGTAAAAGAAATATCAAATGCAAAGTTTGATGCTTCTGTAGATATCGCTGTAAGACTTGGAGTAGATCCAAAGAAGGCAAACCAAATGGTAAGAGGTGTTGTATCTCTTCCACATGGAACAGGTAAAGATGTAAAAGTATTGGCACTTGTAACACCTGACAAAGAGCAGGAAGCAAAAGATGCAGGTGCAGACTTCGTTGGTCTTACTGAATACCTTGACAAAATCAAAGGTGGATGGACAGACGTAGATGTCATTATTACCATGCCAAGCGTAATGGGAAAATTAGGCCCACTAGGTCGTGTATTAGGACCAAGAGGATTGATGCCTAATCCAAAGACTGGAACTGTAACAATGGATATTGCTAAAGCAGTTTCTGAAGTTAAAGCAGGTAAAATAGATTTTAAAGTTGATAAATCAGGTATTATTCATGCAGCCATAGGAAAAGTTTCTTTTTCTGCTGATAAAATTGAAGGTAATGCCAAAGAATTATTGTCAACTTTAATGAAGTTAAAACCCACATCGGCAAAAGGAACTTACGTAAAAAGTATTTTTATGTCCAGTACCATGAGCCCAAGTATTGCAGTGGATTCAAAAGCAGCAGCTAATTAGGCGTTAAATATATTATTATGACAAGAGAAGAAAAATCACAAGTAATAGAGGAGTTAACTGCCCAACTAGCCGAAAGTTCAAATTTTTATTTGACCGATATTTCAGGACTAAATGCAGTAGCAACTTCTGACCTTAGACGTGCTTGTTTCAAGGCAAACGTGAGACTGGCCGTTGTAAAAAACACATTGTTAGAAAAAGCAATGGAAGCTTCAGATAAAGATTTTGGAGCGTTACCATCAACATTAAAAGGTAACACTTCAGTTATGTATTCTGAAACTGGAAATGCTCCCGCAAAAGTAATCAAAGCTTTCCGCAAAAAATCTGAAAAGCCCTTTTTAAAAGGTGCTTACATAGAGGAAGCCGTTTACATTGGGGACGATCAATTAGATATGTTAGTAGACATCAAGTCGAGAGAAGAACTTATTGGAGAAATCATTGGATTACTTCAATCGCCAGCCAAAAATGTGGTTTCGGCACTTCAATCGAGTGGTGGAAAACTTTCAGGAATTATCAAAACTTTATCCCAAAAAGAGGGATAAACCAAAACGTGTACGCACTTACAACAATTATAAATTATTATTAAAACATTATTAAAACGATAGAAAAATGGCAGATTTAAAAGATTTCGCAGAACAATTAG
>CBFIIL010000092.1:0-3114 GCA_965662485.1 Flavobacteriaceae bacterium
TTGTGCTATTTTTAAACACTCAATGGCTTCTTTGGCACTATGGGCGCGATTCATTTCTTGTAGATCTTCTTCAAAAAATGACTGAATTCCAATACTTAATCTATTGATTTGAGTTTCAGAAAGCATTTTAATATAAGATGCTGTAAGGTCATCAGGATTAGCCTCTAATGTAATTTCTGCACTAGGTTCAACATTGAAGTACATTTCAATCGCCTGAAAAATAAGGTGCAAATCCTCCAAGGTCAAAAGCGAGGGAGTTCCACCACCAAAATAAATAGACTTTAGTGGTACTGATTTCAATTCTTTTGCTCTAAGTTGAAGTTCTTTACAAAGAGCTTGTAAAAAATCATGCTTATGTTTTTGGTTGGTCGAAAAATGAAAATTACAATAATGACAGGCTTGTTTACAAAATGGAATATGTAGATAGAGTCCTGCCAAATGAAACTATTTTTTTACTCTATTTTCATTCTGTTTGACAAAAGCACTCCAACCGGTATAACTTTTTCCTGCGGTAACTTTTCCAGCATTATAGAAATGGCATACTGCAGCCGCCAAGCCATCTGTGGAATCCAAGTTTTTTGGCAATTCTTTAAGTTGCAAAAGGCTTTGCAGCATTTTGGCGACCTGTTCTTTACTCGCATTTCCATTGCCAGTAATGGCCATTTTTATTTTTTTTGGGGAATATTCTGTAACAGGAATTTCTCTAGACAAACCAGCAGCCATAGCCACCCCTTGTGCACGTCCCAATTTGAGCATACTTTGAACATTTTTACCAAAAAATGGCGCTTCAATGGCAATTTCATCAGGGTTAAAGGTATCAATCAATTCTATAGTACGTTCAAAAATGAGTTTTAATTTTAAGTAATGATCACTGTATTTTTTCAATTGCAATTCATTCAATTGTAAAAACTCCATCGTTTTTCCTTTGGCTTTTATCAATCCAAAACCCATTATGGTTGTTCCTGGATCTATCCCCAATATAATTTTTTCACTCATCGCAATTACTAATTGGTATTTAAAATTATGGGCAATTGAAAAACGGTTTGCACATGCTGACTACGTTTGATGGCTGGATATAATTTTGGCAATTCTAAAAGACTTGCACTTAAAATTTCATTCAAATTTTGAATTGACACTTCTGAAAGCTGACTGGCATACAAATTTGAAATTGTAATTTCACCTGTTTTTGAAACTAAAAAATTAACCAAAATGGTATCATTTTCACTATCCAAAAATGCCATGTCGCTATCTTTTAAAACTTCAAATATATGCGTCGTAAAAATCGACTCAAAACAGGTCTTGTTTCCCTCATAATTGTTGTCATCATCACAAGTTTCAAAGGTTGGATACTGGTCCACCTCATCCCATTTGAACGTTTGTAATTCTTGTTCTAAAATAACATCAGAATTGAGTTTCTTCTTTTCAAAATATTGACAAGAAAAACAAATTATAAAACAAAAAATCAGAGCAAAGCGCATTGGTTTGTTATAAACCTTAAAATTACGCTTTTAATTTGAACTGAAAAAACCTTTAAACTATATCTGAGGATCACTTTATGATTTAGGTTTTACATTGGGCGCGCCACTCATAATTTCGGCATTGGCAAATGCCTCGAATTGTTTAAAATTATCAACAAAAGATTTGGCAAGTGCAAACGCTTTTTTATAAAACCCTTCGTCATTTTTCCATGTTTTTCTTGGGCTCAAAACGGCTGTGGGGACATTAGGGCACACCCTAGGCTGAAGCACGCCAAAAACTGAATGAATATGGTAATTATCTTTGTTGGCCGCTTCCAAAGAGCCGTCCATTGCTGCGGCAATCATGGCGCGGGTATATTTTAGCTCCATGCGTTTGCCTATACCATAAGGTCCACCAGTCCAACCTGTATTGACCAACCAAACGGTAACCCCTGCCGATTTCATTTTGGCACTCAACATTTCGGCATATTTGGTAGGGTGTAGCGGCATAAATGGCGCACCAAAACAGGCCGAAAATATAGGTTTTGGCTCATTAACACCTGCTTCTGTTCCTGCCACTTTTGCGGTATAACCCGATATAAAATGATAGGCCGCCTGACCTGGAGTAAGCTTTGAAATGGGAGGTAAAACACCAAAGGCATCGGCCGTAAGGAAAAATATATGTTTTGGGTTTTTACCAATAGAATTGGGTTGAATATTATTGATATGGTGAATCGGATAGCTGACCCGTGTGTTTGGGGTAATACTTTTGTTTGTAAAATCCACATTGCCGTCTTTATCCATAATCACATTTTCCAAAATAGCCCCTTTTTTTATGGCATTATAAATGTCTGGCTCTTGGGCTTTGGACAAATTGATAACCTTGGCATAACAGCCGCCTTCAAAATTGAATATGGTATTTTCGGCGGTCCAGCCATGTTCATCGTCCCCAATGAGTTGTCGTTCGGGATCGGTCGATAGTGTGGTTTTACCAGTACCCGAAAGTCCAAAAAATATGGAAGTTTCTCCGTCTTTACCCACATTGGCACTACAATGCATCGGTAAGGTGTTTTTATACACAGGAAGAATAAAATTAAGCGCCGAAAAAATCCCTTTTTTAATTTCTCCTGTATAGCCCGTTCCACCAATTAAAGCTATTTTTTTTGTAAAATTTAAAATAGCAAAATTATGCTGGCGTGTACCATCAACTTTTGCATTGGCCATAAAACCAGGTGCATTAACAATGGTCCATTCGGGGGTGAAATTTTCGAGTTCTGAAGCACTTGGGCGCATAAACATATTATAAGCAAAAAAATTGCTCCAAGGATATTCGTTTATAACACGAATATTGACGCGGTAACTGGGGTCTGCACAAACATAAGCATCTCGAACATACAATTCCTTATCATTGAGGTACGTAATTACTTTGGTATAGAGATGATCAAACGATTCTGGCGAAAAAGGAATATTGATATCCCCCCACCAAACTTTATCTTTGGTGATGGCGTCTTTAACAATAAAGCGGTCTTTGGGCGAACGCCCTGTAAACTCCCCTGTGTTAATGGCCAGCGCACCAGAAGAAGCCTCTACCCCTTGGTTAAGAGCAATGGTTTTTTTGTGCAGTTGGTCTGGAGAACATTGGTAATGAACTGATTTT
>CBFIIL010000093.1:0-3056 GCA_965662485.1 Flavobacteriaceae bacterium
TATGATTTTTCAAACAGCTCTTTATTCTCAAATGGGTAATGCAATTGTGCGTAAGGCATAGAGCCTGAGTCAAACCATACATCTATAAGGTCCGCTTCTCTTCGCATGGCTTTGCCGCTTGCTGAAAGTAAAATAATATCATCCACAAAAGGACGGTGCAAATCAAAGGTGGCGTAATTCTCTGCCGACATATCTCCTACTACAAAATTGGCAAGTGGGTTGGCTGACATTAAACCTGCGTCAACTGATTTTTGAATTTCTGCTTTCAGCTGCTCCATAGAGCCTATACAAATTTGCTCCTCACCGTCTTCGGAAGTCCATATTGGTAATGGAATACCCCAAAATCTAGATCGTGATAGGTTCCAGTCCACTAGGTTTTCTAGCCAGTTGCCAAATCGACCTTCTCCAGTAGATTTTGGCTTCCAGTTTATGTTTTTATTGAGCTCTACCATACGCTTCTTGGCAGCTGTCGTTTTAACAAACCAACTCTCCAAAGGATAGTATAATATGGGCTTATCTGTTCTCCAACAATGAGGGTAAGAGTGCTCGTATTTTTCTGCTTTAAAGCATTTATTTTCTTCTTTTAGCTTGATGACAAGCTGTATATCGGCTGATTTTTCAGGGGCTTCACCATCAGCGTAAAAGTCATTCTTGACATACATCCCTGCAAAGTCCGTAACAGCCTCCACAAAACGACCTTGAGTATCGACTAAGGTTAGTGAGCCAATACCGTTTTGCTTAGCAACAAGGTTATCGTCCGCTCCGAAACTTGGGGCTAGGTGGACAATTCCTGTTCCGTCTTCAGTGGTTACAAAATCACCTATTAATACCTTAAAGGCATCGCCTTCTTCTGGTTGGGCGTAGGGCAGTAATTGCTCGTAACGCAGTCCTTCAAGGTCTGTACCCTTTACTTCATTAATGATTTCAAAAGGAATGTTTTTGTCACCTTTGGAATAATCGACTAATGCTAGCTCACTGTTCTTCTCTGGGAAATATTTGCCAAACAAGTTTTTGGCGACAATAACCGTAACAGCATCAAAGGTGTATGGATTAAAGGTGTTTACCACCACATACTCAATGTTTTTGCCAACTGCCAAGGCAGTGTTAGAGGGCAATGTCCAAGGGGTGGTTGTCCATGCTAGAAAGTGTAGCTCGCCATGAGACTTGTCGTATAAAAACTCTGAGGCATTGTCTCTTACAGTTTTTAACTGTGCTATGGCAGATAGGTCTTTTACATCTTTATAACAGCCTGGTTGATTAAGCTCATGAGAACTTAATCCCGTTCCTGCTTTTGGTGAAAATGGCTGTATTGTATGCCCTTTGTAGAGCATGTCTTTTTTATCCATTTGGCTAAGTAGCCACCAAACGCTTTCTATGTATTTGTTGTCGTAAGTAACGTATGGGTCGTTCATGTCTACCCAATAGCCCATTTTGTCCGTAAGGTCTTCCCAAACGTTCTTGAACTTCATGACATTCTCTCGACATTTTTTGTTGTAATCTTCAATAGAAATAGTCGTTCCTATATCTTCTTTGGTGATACCCAACTCTTTTTCTACTCCCAACTCTATTGGCAAACCGTGTGTATCCCATCCAGCTTTACGGTTTACTTTGAAGCCTTGAAGGGTTTTAAATCGACAAAATATATCCTTAATGGCTCTTCCCATAACGTGATGAATACCGGGCATACCATTAGCAGACGGTGGTCCTTCATAAAAGGTAAAAGATGGGTTGTCGTTTCTAGTAGTAACGCTTTTTTCAAATATGGAGTTCGCCTTCCACCTGGACAACACTTCTTTGTTGATCCCTGATAAATCTAGCTGCTTATATTCTGGGTATTTTTTCATTCTTAAATAGTAGCAATAACTTTTAATTCTATGGCAATAGGTGTGGGCAAACAATTGATTTCAACCGTTGTTCTGCAAGGTTGATTGTCCGCAAAAAACTCTGCATATACCTTATTGTAGATTTTAAAGTCGTCTTTCATATTGGTCAAGAATACCGTCACATCAATGACTTTATCCCATGAAGAACCCGACTCCTCAACGATGGTTCGGACATTATTGAAAACCGAACGGCATTGTGTTTCTATATCATAAGACACAATATTTCCAGATTCGTCTAACTCTACACCAGGTATTTTTTTTGTCCCTCGTTCTCTAGGCCCAACCCCAGACAAAAACAAAAGATTACCGTGCTGACGAGCATGAGGGTACAACCCTACTGGCTCAGGGGCCTTGGTCGATTCAATTTTCTTACTACTCATATGCCTAAAATTAATTGTGCGAAAATACTCAATGATAAGCAGAATAGCAATCTAATAAAATTAGCTCAAAAATAAATACATTTGTAAGGCAATTCGGGGATGTAGCTCAGCTGGCTAGAGCGCTTGACTGGCAGTCAAGAGGTCGTGGGTTCGAGTCCCATCTTCTCCACCAAAGCGGAATCCATCTCATTTTGAGATAGTTTTCCGCTTTTTTTATTCTCGCAAAGTCCTGTGGTTCTTTTAGTTAGCTCAAATAACAAATGCGTTTCAGGAGTTCGAATTCGGTTATTTTCCTTATTGTAAGTCGCTCCCTTGGGAAACACAAATTGTTGAAGTTCATATTTTTGATCATATGACATATCTAACCATGTAGAGGATAGATTTTTCGATACTTTTATGGCTTCATTGGTGACCTTTTCAAGGTTCGAACTGCCGTTTTGCCCAAAGTCTATTTTTTGCTCAATTTCAGTCAGCTCATCGCTAAATTTTTGAGTGTATTTTTGGTATAAATCTTGACCTATTTCACCAATTGCAAATCGCTCTTCTAATTTCTCAAGCTGAGTTTCTACCTTTTTCTTTTGAGCACCTACTTGCTTCAAATCAAAGTGTTTATTGGAATGGTATTTACTAAAAGCATATGTCACTAATTGTTTAAATGGTTTTTCTAATCCATCTCTAAGCTCGTAGTTTTTTAAATGCTTGGCAAATGTGTTATTAAGCTTATTAGCGTTGACATTTAACTTTGTTCCTTTACTTCTTGACTTATAATACCATATTCCCTTTTTCTTGACAA
>CBFIIL010000094.1:0-3044 GCA_965662485.1 Flavobacteriaceae bacterium
GTCCAGTTGTCTTGAAGTGTTTTCTGTGCTAATAACAACACCTTCTTCAAGTTCTTTCTTGTCGTCTTGTGCTTGAACTGAAATACATAAAAGCAAGCAAAATAATGTCATCAAACTTTTATTGACCACCCTTCAAAAGTTTTAAAATACGCTTATAGTCTTCTTTGGAATGAAATGGAATACTGATGGAGCCATTGTCATTTTTCCCCATTTTTATACCGATTTTTTTGCCGAAGAAATCAGAAATAATAGCTACACCATCCGTGACAAATTTTGGGGTTTCGTTTGTTGTTTTTGTAGGAACTGTTTTTGGGTTGTTGAGGCTTTTTACCAATTCTTCGGTGGCTCTTACCGATAATTTTCTTGATATAATTTGCTCATAAATTGAAAGCTGATCGGTTGAATTTGTAACATTAATAATCGCACGCCCATGGCCCATACTAATAAATCCATCACGCATTCCAGTTTGGATAATAGGGTCTAGTTTTAATAAACGAAGATAATTGGCAATGGTTGAGCGTTTTTTTCCAACACGTTGACTCATTTGATCTTGAGTTAACTTTACTTCATCCATTAGTCGTTGATAGCTCATGGCAATTTCTATGGGGTCTAAATCTTGACGTTGAATATTTTCAACCAAAGCCATTTCCAATGCTTCTTGGTCATTGGCAAGACGCAAAAATGCTGGAATTGTTTTATTGCCTAACAATTTAGACGCTCTGAAGCGGCGTTCTCCAGAAACAAGTTGAAATTTGTTCTGACCAATTTCACGAACAGTAATGGGTTGAATTACGCCTAATGCTTTTATTGATCCAGCTAATTCTTTTAGTTGCTCTTCATTAAACTGTGATCGTGGCTGAAAAGGATTAACTTCAATTGAAGTTAAATCAATTTCTAAAATAGAACCCATGGCACGCTTGGCCGTTTGTTGATCAACACCTGAGAGATCATTCTTTGATTCATTCAAAAGTGCAGATAACCCACGTCCTAGAGCTTGTTTTTTAATTGCCTTTGCCATTAGCTTTGTGTTTTACTAATAATTTCTTTAGCCAAACTTAAGTAATTTGAAGCACCTTTACTATTAACATCATAATTAATTATGCTTTCGCCATAGCTTGGGGCTTCGCTGAGTCGTACATTTCGTTGAATAATGGTTTTAAAAACCATGTCATGAAAGTGATTTTGAACTTCCTCAACCACTTGATTTGAGAGGCGTAATCTAGAGTCATACATCGTAAGAAGTAACCCTTCAATATCGAGGTTTGCGTTGTGTATTTTTTGTACACTTTTAATTGTGTTTAACAGTTTCCCAAGTCCTTCGAGAGCAAAATATTCACATTGAATAGGAATAATGATAGAATCTGCCGCAGTAAGAGCATTTAGAGTAAGTAATCCAAGAGATGGTGCACAATCAATGAGAATATAATCATAATTTTTTTTGATTGATTCAAGAGCAGTTTGAAGCATGTATTCACGTTTTTCAACATGAACAAGTTCAATTTCGGAGGCCACCAAATCGATATGGGCAGGGATGATATCAACATGTGGCGAAGAAGTTTTTTGTGTAGCTTCTTCTGCTGTACAGTTATGTTCTAGCAATTGATAAGTCCCTTTTTCTACGCTTTCCACATCAATACCTAACCCAGAACTTGCATTGGCTTGTGGATCGGCATCAATAAGCAAGACTTTTTTTTCCAAAACCCCAAGGGAAGCTGCTAAATTTACTGTGGTGGTAGTTTTCCCAACACCGCCTTTTTGATTTGCAATGGCTATGATTTTCCCCATAGAGATATGACCTTTTTATAAGTTCAAAAATACAATTATTTGTGTGGAATAAAAACCTATGATTATAAGGTTTTCAACAATTTTTAATGCAAAAATTTAACTTCTTTTAAATCGTCTTAGTTCCAAGCTTTCCACATGATTATCAACAAAATACAAGTAAAGAAAATTTTTTCTAAACACGGTTGCTCTTCCAGGAATACGATACATCCAAGTGTCTGAGTAAATATCATTGTATACAAGCCCAAGACTTTTTATAATTTCTCTTTTTAATGTCAAAAGGTTCAAAGTGTTGTAAATGATTTTTGCGTTTGGATTTTTCTAACGTTATTGTCTCATTATTTTCCAAAACGTGTTGGATTGTTTTTCCAAGAATTATATTTGTTTTTCCCATTGTATTGTGGTTTGTTATGATTTCACGAGATAGATTGAGGTAGTTGTTGGATCCTTCACTTTCAATTTTATAATCAAAAATATTGGCACCAAAACTAGGGGCTTCACTCAAACTTACATTTCTTTTGATTATGGTTTTAAAAACCATGTCCTCAAAATAGTTTTTAAGTTGTTTTATGATGTTATTGTTATGCTTAAGTCTTTGATCATACATTGTAATTAAAAGACCTTCAATTTCTAGATTTTTATTAAAATCTGTTTTTATGTCTTTTATCGTTTGGAGTAATTTATTTAGACCTTCCATAGCTAAATATTCACATTGTACAGGTATCAAAATACTATCTTAGGCTACAAATGAATTAACAGAAATATAACCCAACGATGGAGAGCAATCTATTATGATGTAGTCGTAATTAGACTTTATGAAATCTAGGGCGTTTTTTAGTTTAAATACATTTGTGCTAGTGTTGTTAATTTCTAACTCCGCTAACTTTATCGTGCTTGGTATGATGTCTAAATTTGGACTATGTGTTTGAATGATTTGATGGTGAATATCATTTTCTTCACTAAAAATATTTAATAAGTTTTTATTTTGGTTATTTTCAAATCCTAAACCAGAGCTTGCATTGGCTTGTGGATCGGCATCAATCAAAAGAACTTTTTGTTCTAAAATTCCTAGAGCAGAGGCCAAATTTATGGCTGTGGTAGTTTTTCCAACACCACCTTTTTGGTTTGCGATTGCTATGACTTTTGATTCAAGCATTTTCGATTTGGGATCAAAATTTACTTTAAAATCTTAATTTGAAGAAATAGGTTGTTTTGGTATGCGTAAATATAATTAATTTATCAATATGTCCAACACGGTTATG
>CBFIIL010000095.1:0-3040 GCA_965662485.1 Flavobacteriaceae bacterium
ATGAGGTTGAAGATTACGATGGACAAGCGGCACTAATTAGTAAAGATATCATTGCCGAAACGTCTATGTATGGTTCAGAAAAAATGGGTTATGACCAATTTATGGCCAATATTAAAGGATATCATATGGCCTTTGACAATGTCAAGTATACTCCAGAAGTATGGCTCCCAGGATGCGATACATTAGGAAACTTAAATGGAAGTGTTCGCACCTATGGTGTATGGACGGGGACACAAGTTCAAACCAAAAAAGAATTAAGCTTAAAAGGCTATTGGTATTTTGGTTTTGATGAGGATGGATTAATTAATGCACAAGGCGACTTTTTTGATTTTGGAGGCATGCTTGATGCGGTTTATCCAAAAAATTTAGTGATCGTTTCATTAGAAGTTAAAGACGGTCAACTAGACAATGTTCTTGAAATTTTAAATAGTGATGGCGGTCTTCCTACCACAAAAGCGTACGACGGATGTCTTTCATTAGAAATGACAATCAATAAAAACACCAATACAATTTGGGTGGTTTCCAATTGGGAAACCAACGATAAATATGCTGCTTATTTAAAGTGGAGACAAACCGAAGACAACGTAATTGGCGCTATGGTTCCTTTCCTAGATGGAGGTGCCAATGGTATTAATATTATCCACCCAAATACAGGATATTCAGCTTACTAAACTTTAACCAACAACTAATCAAAAACAAAAAAACCCGCAACTTAGGTTGCGGGTTCGATTGTACACTCTATTGAGTTATTTTCGAAAAAATGCATCTGTTTAATGAAAAATTTCGTCAAATAAAATCAATATTACTTAGACTTGTTATGTCTGAATTTTAGATTCTCACATATTCCTTTTGGATAAAGGATGTTGAGCCGTCGCTACTTGGTAAATCATAACTAACCTCAAGCCTATTGCCTATGATTTGAAAATTAACAGTCAGTTGTAGGCTAGTATCAGTGTCATCTGCTTCTCCATTACAAAAATTTATATCTCTAGTTTGATTAATTATCACAAATGTTGATCCAGATTCATATGTGATATCCCATGTTTCCAAGCTGTATATACTGCATGAATTAAATCCACAAAATGAACTATCACTAAAATCATTAATGAGTAAAAGTGTAGGGGAAACAACAATAGTAGATTTAAGTTGGCAATCATTTAAATACAAATCGATGCTGTCTTCTGATTCTGATATTAAGCGCCAAGTACCAACAAATTCATTAAAAGTATAGTCATTATCAGCTATTGTTTTTGTTCCTTTCCATGTGCCATAATCAGCAGGAGTGGAAGTATTATTTACAAATACTCCAGAAGCCTCATTTCCGTACATAACCCCAGTAAAAATAACACCATCTGTTGTGGTTCCGGCTGTTAATGACGCATCACCATTAGGGGAAACAAATCCTGAATACGTATCTATTTCGTTGCTTTCCGAACTCACATACTCACCAATAAAGTTATTCTGATCAACAGTTCCTTGCCACGTTCCTGAACTTACACCATCATAACTTATTGTTTCATTATAAACACCAGACCATTGCCCACTGAATGGATTATCAAGGTTGGAGTTGTTATTATCATTATCTCCTCCACTACAAGCAGAAAGAATGAGTAATATATTTAAAAACAGTAATTTTTTCATAAAGCTTATTAAGAATTGATGCAGTTAATATCGGTACATAATAACTGTATCCCCGTCATCCTCAAAAAATCTAAAGGATTCAGAGTCAATAAATTCATAATTATTAGTCTGTGTATCAATATATTGTTGACCATCAGGACCATAATCGATATAGTTAATGGTAATGGTATTGGATGTTGAAGACCATGTAATTTCCCAATTTAATGATTCGATTAAATTTCCATCTTGGTCATATCTGTCAAAACTTGAATAACCTTCTCCGTTACTTTCAAAAGTAATGTCTATTTCTTCAGTCATTGGAGGTTGGCTATTATCAACTGAAGTTCCGAACCAGCTGCCTACAAAATCCAAGTTTATAGTTTCATTGTCATCATCGCTTCCACTACAAGCAGAAAGAATGAGTATTAGACTTAATAACAGTAATTTCTTCATAGTCTTTTTTAATTAATTGGTTTGTGTTATTTATAATTTGTTATTTAAAACTTTTTATAAATTTATTGTTATAAACCTTTAACGCGTAAAAAATTAACGGATTCCGTAAGTTATCCCATATTAGTTGAAACTATAATTTTATATATTTAGTTAATATTTTATAATATGTTAAAAATTGCATTTTTCTTCATAATTAACCTACAATTAGCTCCAGAATTAATTGTAGATCGATTTATTACATTTCAAAATGAAGGTCATTTTTATATCATTACTGAAGAAGATATATACAAAACAGATGATGGGCAATCCTACAGTGTATATAAGCATAACGCACATTTCCCTCATTTCAATTTTAATTTTCTTAAGGTTGATAAAAAAGGCTATCTAATATCGAAAGGAGGAGGATTAGTATATGTTTTTGAAAAAAATGAGATTTACAGAATTGATAATTCTTTTGACCATAGAAATAAATATCAGTCCTCATTATTTGAGTATCAAAAAAAAATATTTTCTTTTGGAGGATATGGTTTATTTACCGACAAAAATAATCTAACATATTTTGACAATAGCACTAAAGAATGGTTTGACTATAATTATTTTCCAAATGAAACTCAACCACCACCAAGACGTTTGGCCATTAGTAAGGTAATAGAGTCTGATTTATATGTTTTTGGTGGCTTTCGAAAAAAAATAAATGAGCAATTGGATGTATATACAGAACTTTTGCAAGATCTATGGCGATTAGATTTAAATTCTCATGGCTGGGAATACTGCGGCGAAACAACTATTTCCGATTTATTAGATAAAAAAATAGATTTAAACCACGTAAAAATAGTTCCATACAAAGAGAATCATTTATTAATAACTAAACAAAATTGTTTACTCATTGATATTAAAAATAATATAATTAAGAAATTCGAAGGGTTTAATTCGGCAATAATGACAGGTGCTAAAACAATTTCATTTA
>CBFIIL010000096.1:0-2987 GCA_965662485.1 Flavobacteriaceae bacterium
AAAAAAAAGAAGATGGTGATGTTGATAAAGTTTTTGTAACGGGCTGTTTAAGTGAACGTTATAAGCCTGATTTGGTTAAAGAAATCCCAGATGTAGATCAATATTTTGGAACAACAGAATTGCCTCAATTACTAAAAGCATTAGGTGCAGATTATAAGCATGAACTTATTGGTGAGCGATTGACCACTACACCAAAAAATTATGCCTATTTAAAAATAGCTGAGGGCTGCGACCGTCCGTGTAGCTTTTGTGCCATTCCATTAATGCGAGGTAAGCACCGCTCAACACCCATAGAGGATCTAGTTATTGAAGCCCAAAAATTGGCTGCAAATGGTGTTAAAGAGTTAATTCTAATTGCTCAAGATTTAACCTATTATGGATTGGATTTATATAAAAAACGTAACCTTGCAGAGCTGTTAAAAGCTTTAGTTAAGGTTGAGGGTATAGAGTGGATTCGTTTGCATTATGCTTTTCCAACTGGTTTTCCAATGGATGTTTTGGAAGTGATGAAAAATGAACCAAAAATTTGTAATTATTTGGACATTCCATTGCAGCATATTTCAGACAAAATTTTGAAAAGTATGCGCCGTGGAACCACACAAGCAAAAACTACAAAATTACTGCAACAATTTCGTGAAGCAGTACCCAATATGGCTATTCGCACCACTTTGATTGTTGGTTATCCTGGTGAGACAGAAGAAGATTTTCAAACCTTGAAGCAATGGGTAGAAGCAATGCGATTTGAGCGTTTGGGATGTTTTACCTATTCGCATGAAGAAAATACCCATGCCTACAATCTAGATGACGATGTCCCACAAGAGATCAAACAAGCACGTGCTAATGAAATTATGGAATTGCAATCGCAGATTTCTTGGGAATTAAATCAAACGAAAATAGGTCAAACTTTACGTGTTGTTATTGATCGCAAAGAAGGGCAGCATTTTGTGGGTCGTACCGAATTTGATTCTCCAGATGTTGACAACGAGGTACTCATTGATGCATCAAAAGTATATCTCAAAACAGGAGAATATGCTACAGTTACCATTACAGATGCTGCTGACTTTGACTTGTATGCGGAAGTCGTGTAATTTTTACCATAGAATTTATTCAAGTATCTTTACAAAATAAAATTAACTTTTGTTAACTCCATATTTTTCATACAGAACAACAAAAACCTTACCTAAACTTTTACTTGAAGTTTTAGATAATAACCCTGAACTGGATAAATTTTATACGGCACCTACAACACTTGAAAATTTCGGCTCTCAAATGACCACAAAAGTTGCTCAATTTTCTTTTGAAAAAAGAACCGTTTTGGCAGATTGTTTACGCCAGCAGTACAATTCTCTAAACCCCAGTGCTTTAACTAACGCACAGATTGATAGTTTAAAAAATGCAACCACTTTTACAATAACTACAGGGCATCAATTGAACCTAATGGGCGGTCCATTATTTTTTATTTATAAAATTATTTCAGTCATCAACTTGGCTAAAACTTTAAAAGAAAAGTATCCTGAAAATACTTTTGTTCCTGTGTTTTGGATGGCTAGTGAAGATCATGATTTTGAAGAAATTAATCATTTTTATTTAAGAGAAAATCGTTTAGAATGGCAACACCAATGTCAGGGCCCTGTAGGACGGTTATCGACTAAAGAACTTGATGAATTTTTTGGACAATTTTCAGAACATTTGGGCGCTGATGAACATTCAGAAACATTGACTGAATTGTTTCAAAATGCATATCTAAAACAAAATAATTTAGCTGATGCTACTCGAGCTTTAGTGCATCAACTTTTTGCAAATGATGGACTTATTGTTGTAGATGGTGATGATGTAAACCTTAAGCACTTGTTTATTCCTGTTATTAAAAATGAACTTGAAAATCAGATTGTTTTTAAAGAAGTTACAGATACAAATCAGGCTTTAAAAAAAGTAGATTTAGATTTTAAAATCCAAGTCAATCCCAGATCTATTAATTTGTTTTACATCAAAAGCAATTTAAGAGAACGCATTGAGGTTAATAATGGAATTTTTCGCGTATTGAATACAGACTTGAGTTGGGATTTGGATGGAATTTTAGAAGAACTCGATACGCACCCCGAACGCTTTTCTCCAAATGTTTTGATGCGTCCATTGTATCAAGAAACGATTCTACCTAATTTGTGTTATGTTGGTGGCGGCGGAGAGCTTTCCTATTGGTTTCAACTCAAATCATGTTTTGACTCTTTTAATATAAATTTTCCATTGCTTTTGCATCGTAATTCAGCAATAATTGTTACAAGAAAACAAGACAAAAAACTTCAAAAAATAGATGTATCTCTTGAAGACATGTTTTTATCTCCTGAAGATTTATCAACTAAAATTGCTAAAGCTCAAAGAGACTTGATCAATTTTTCAGATCAAAAACAGCATTTAAAACAACAATTTGAAGGCCTTTATCGCATTGCAAAACAAACAGATGCTTCTTTTTTTGGTGCAGTAGCAGCACAGGAGAAAAAACAAATCAAAGGATTGTCCAAATTGGAAAAACGACTTTTGAAAGCCGAAAAACGAAAGCATAAAGTGCAAATTGAACAAGCACTATTGCTTCAATCTGCATTATTTCCAAATGGAAATTTACAAGAACGTGTTCTTAATTTTTCAACCTTTTATGCGGTTTATGGCCATGATTTTATTGAAAAATTAAAATCCGATTTAAATCCTTTTCAACAAGGATTTGCTGTAGTTTCTTTATAAGTTTTTATAAAAAATTGATTTAAAATTTAGAGATAAATAGTACTTTTGGGCATGCAACACGATAAGGTACTCATTCTCGATTTTGGATCTCAATATACACAGCTCATTGCGCGTCGCGTTAGAGAGTTAAATATTTATTGTGAAATTCATCCCTATAACAAAATTCCAACCTCATTAGACGACTATAAAGCGGTGGTGCTTTCGGGTAGTCCACAGTCAGTTCGTGGCGATGATGCACTGCATCCTGACTT
>CBFIIL010000097.1:0-2866 GCA_965662485.1 Flavobacteriaceae bacterium
TAACGAGTGGTATGTTGTTTGAATCAATCAGATGTTCGGAAAGATATTCCGACTTTTTTCTGACATCAAAAACCTCTATTTCCGTTTTTTTAGAAAGTTCTTCAAATTGTATCGCTGTTATACTATTAATAGTATCGGTTTGTTTTTTTGAAGCTTTCCAGCTTTCAATCCCTCCTTCTAAATAGCCTATCACATTGTCAAAGCCAACTCTTGAAAGTCTAGTTATTGCTTCCTTCAAATTACTTTCAGAAACGACCAATAAAATAGGTTGCTTAACATCTTTAATAAGAGCCCCCACCCATGGTGCAAAATCTCCGTTAAGACCTATAAAAATTGATCTTGGTATATGCTCTTTTGCGAACTCTATTTGGTTTCTAACATCCAAAACTACAGCACCACTTTTGTTAGCCAAATCTTCAAAGTCAGTGGGGTTTAATGCGTTTTGGCTTTTTTTTATGACATCTTCAATGTTTTCATAACCTTCCTTATTTAATAGAACATTTAGAGGGAAATAATCTGGAGGAGGAAACAATCCATTTGTGACCTCTTTAATGAACTCATCTTTTGTCATATCAGCACGCAAAGCATAATTATCTTCTTTTTGTTCACCAATAGTACTAATAGTTTCTTTGCTCATGTTTTTCCCACATGCTGATCCTGCTCCATGAGCAGGATAAACTATTGTTTCATTTGGAAGAGTCATTATTTTGTTTCGAAGACTATCAAAAAGAATAGCCGCAAGTTCTTCTTGTGTTGTATTGACATCTTTTTGAGCTAAATCTGGTCGGCCAACATCTCCAATAAAAAGTGTATCTCCACTAAATATAGCATGATCTTTATCATTTTCGTCTATTAATAAATAGCTTGTGCTTTCCATAGTATGACCAGGCGTGTGAAGTGCTTTGATAGCTACATTGCCTAAATGAAATTTTTCATTGTCTTTAGCGATTATACAATCAAAATTAGGATTAGCATTTGGTCCGTAAATAATCGGCGCACCAGTTTTTTCGGCAAGGGTCACATGACCTGACACAAAATCTGCATGAAAATGTGTTTCAAAAATATATTTAATTTTAGCATTTCTCTTGCTAGCAAGTTCTAAATACGAGTCTACTTCTCTAAGGGGGTCTATAATTGCAGCCTCACCATTACTTTCAATATAATAGGCTCCTTGAGCCAAGCATCCAGTATAAATTTGTTTTATCTTCATATTTTTTTCAAAATTATTGTCAATTAATTTAACTTTATGTAACATGAGTTACTTAAAGTATTTCCTTCGTTAAAATATAGATAGCCATTAGCATAACGAACCATCCAAAACTCTTTTTTAGTTTTCGCCCTTCGATAAACTGATTTAGATATGTGCCTATATATATACCTATAATTGATAATGAGCTAAATGTTAATAAAAACGACCAGTCGATATCAAAATTCTCTATATCACCAATAAAACCTATAAGCGATTTAGCAGCAATAATCAATAAGGATGTTGCTACGGCTCTTTTCATGGGCAACTTAGCAAGAAGAACTAATGCTGGAATAATTAAAAAACCGCCTCCTGCGCCAACAATACCAGTCAATAAGCCAATAACTAATCCTTCTATAATTATAATAGGATAATTGTATGTTAAACGTTTAGTTTTTTCAATTGAATTGTCACGTTCTTTAATCATAAAATATGCAGCAACTATCATGATGAACGAAAAGAATATCATGACACCAATATTTTTAGTGACTTCAAAGCCTAAAAGAGAAAATAAACTATCGGGTATGCTTGGAACTAAAAATCTTCTTGTTAGATAAACAGCGATAAAAGCAGGAATTGAAAAAATGATGCCTGCTTTAAGGTCTACCATTCCTTTTTGAATATTTTTAATGGTTCCAGCTAGTGAAGTCGTTCCAACTACAAATAAAGAATATGCTGTTGATAATACGGGTTCAATATTTAGGACATAAACAAATATGGGAACCGATAGAATAGATCCACCACCGCCAATAAGCCCTAAAACTATTCCAATTAAAACCGCACCCAAAAAACCAAAAATCTCCTGCATTGTTTTTTAAAATGCAAATAAGACTTTATCCTTGCAGATAACATGTAACAAAAGTTACATAACTAAAATGAGAGCTAGAATTCAACCACTACAATTTTATTCCTTCCTAACTCAATTTTACCATCATTTTCAATGGACTTTAATAAGCGAGATATGACAACTCTAGATGTGTTTAGGTCTTGAGCAATTTCTTTGTGTGATATAGCAAGAGTCGTTGATTTTTGAATAATAACTTGATCTTTAATATACTTCATCAATCTTTCATTCATATTTGAGAAAGTTAAATTGTCAATAGCCTTTATCATTTCTTCAAAACGGTTATTATAACTTTCAAAAACAAAGGCCATCCAAGAACGATGCTTTTGTAACCAATCCTTCATTTTTTCAACTGGAATTGAGATAATTTTTACATCTGTTTCTGCTATAGCTCTGATTTCTGATTTTTTTTGACCAAGACAACAATTCATTGTCATTGAACAGCTTTCCCCTATTTCTAAAAAATATAAAACTAATTCATCTCCGTTTTGGTTTCTTCTCAACACCTTAATTGTGCCACTAATAATAAGAGGAATACTTTTAATATATTGACCATATTTGAGGATTTCAGAACTTTTTTTAAACTCTTTTAGAAATCCTACCTCGCTAATATCATTAATTAAATCATCTTCAAATAAATAACTGTATGACTCCTCTAACTCATGCTTCATAACCCAAAATTATAAAAAAAGCGGAAAACTATCTCGAAAAGAGATAGATTCCGCTTTGGTGGACCTAAGGGTTCTTATTTCGAACTTTTATCTTACTGAATTATA
>CBFIIL010000098.1:0-2822 GCA_965662485.1 Flavobacteriaceae bacterium
ATATTTGGGATTAGAAAGCGGTTGCCCTTTAAAATCGACCGACTCATCTCCTTCGGCATTGAATTTTACCGCATAGTAATTGGCATTCACATATTCGGCGAGTTTTTTATTGGAAAATGTATTGCGATCTAACATTTTGCATGGTCCACACCATACAGTATACATGTCAATCATTATTTTTTTGGGTTGTTCTTTTTGTTTAGCTAACGCTTCATTCATGGTCAACCAATTAATTTCTTGTGCGTTAGCAAACACAGAAACTAAAAATAAGATTAAGATGTATTTTAACTTATGCATAGTTTGCGCTATAATGATTTGTACGTTGGTTTTTGTTCATCCCAACAGTTTCATCAACAAAAGCATTTCTGTCCTTTCTTGTTTTAAAAACCCAAATACATACAGAATCTTTACTGTGGTAAATGGCTTTTAGCTCGTCATCAATTTGACATAAGTCTTCTGGTATTTCAGCTTTTATGCAAATCATTTTTTTAAATTTTATCTTACACCATGCATGAGTTTTCTTATTACAGGGTAAAGCACTGCCGATAAAATTCCTAGCCCAACAGCAATCGCTGTTAGAATCCAAAAGAAATAACTCAAGCCATTTTCGCTAGCAATTCCCTCAGATGCTTCTCCAAATACACCTGCAAGTTTCATACCAATGGCAACCGCAAGGTACCAAATCCCAAACATCATCGCTATCATACGCCCAGGAACCAACTTACTCACATAAGACAATGCAACAGGCGATATACAAAGCTCGCCCATAGTATGGAAAAAATAAACAAGAATTAACCAAATCATACTAACAGATGCAGTTGCGGCACCAACAGGAATATCAGATGCACCTATGGCAACACATGCCATTCCTAAACCTAAAAGTACCATGCCAATAGCGTATTTCATGTTTGCATTAGGATTGTATTTACTCTCCCACCATTTAGAAAATAAAGGTGCAAAAGCTATAATGAATAATGAATTTAAGACACCAAACCAAGAGGCTGGTACTTCTGCAATTTCTTTTTCAAATTCTGCATTGAGCATCCATATTGAAATCCCCCAAATGATTACAAAACTTAAAGCCAAAATAATATTTGACAGAGCATATTTTGTAAATGTTTTTTTAAACAATAATATCAAAACCCAAGTTATAATTCCAAGGGGTATAATTGTCATAAGTGAATTGACAACTTTAAAAATATCGGCAGCATTACCTTCTAATATTCGCTGCGTGTAGTCCCTTGCAAAAATAGTTAAACTACTTGGTGCTTGTTCAAAAATAGCCCAAAAGAAGATTGTTATAAATGCAAAAAACATCACTGCTAACATTCGATCTCTTGTAATTCTATCGTATCTTGGAATACGGATAATGAGTAAAACTACAAATAAAATTAGTGCTGATAAAATAGCAATATTGGAGCCCTCAATGCCAAACATTTTAAAATCAAAAAGATTGTAGGCACCTTCAGAAATTTTTGATACTGGATCATTCAAAATCCACGCTAATCCCAAAAGTGCTGCAACTCCAATGATAAATAATTGAACAGTGGTGAAAGGATTTAGTTTAGGTTCATCTTTTGCTATTTCTTTTGAGCTATCATCGTCTTCTGTTTTTATTGGCTTTTTACCAATATCGCCAAAAATATTTTGAGCTAACCAAAATTGTAATAATCCAAAAAACATAAATATACCAGCAAGTCCAAAGCCCCAACGCCAACCAATTTTTTCACCTAGATAGCCGCACAATAAAATCCCTAAAAACGCACCTGCATTGACGCCCATATAAAAAATTGTGTAAGCACCATCTTTCTTTTCGTCTTTTCCTTTATACATTTCCGAAATTATAGAAGTCATATTAGGCTTAAAAAATCCACTTCCAAAAACCAAAAGCGTAAGCCCTAGATAAATAAATAAAGGCGTTTCAAGTGCCATTGAACCATGACCCAGTGTCATAAGCAAGGCACCAACTGCAACAGCATAGCGATATCCAATGATTTTGTCCGCAAAATAACCACCAAGAAGTGTAGAGAGGTAAACTAGAGAAGTGTACGTGCCAAAAATAGCATAGGCATACTCTCTTGGCCATCCCCAACCTTCATCCATAAGCGATGCCGTAAAAAACATCACAAGAAGTGCTCGCATTCCATAATAAGAAAAACGCTCCCACATTTCTGTAAAAAATAACACAAACAGTCCTGCTGGATGCCCTAAAACTTTGTCTTTAAAAATTTGATCTGTTGAAGTACTCATTTTGGTTGGTTTTTGTGATTATGATTCTAATGAAATTTCTTCTGCACCATGGGTAAGTCTTTTAAGGGGTTTTAGGATTGCTATGACCAAAATACCAAAAATAGTACAGAATATTGCGATTCCTGTAAAGATTGTAAACTCCCCAAATTCGGATGCAGATTCTCCTAAAAGTCCAGCAACTTTATTACCAAGTCCTGTTGCTGCAAAATAGGCACCCATCATAAATGCCATCCAACGTTCTGGAGCAAGTTTTGTGATAAAAGAAAGAGCAACAGGTGAAGCACACAATTCTCCTAGTGTATGAAATAAATAAGCAAAGATTAACCAATACATTGCTGAAGACCCAGTACTTTCATATTCCATGGAGGCTGCAGACATAAAAAAGAAACCCCATCCCATAATAATAACACCAATAGCCATTTTAAACAACGATGATGATTCTTTTTTACGATTTTTCCACCAGACCCAAAAACTACCTACAATAGTTGCAAATATCAAAATAAAAATGGCATTAACAGATTGAAACCAGCTAGCAGGCACCATAAAGTCTCCTAAAGATAAATCCGTTTTTT
>CBFIIL010000099.1:0-2801 GCA_965662485.1 Flavobacteriaceae bacterium
ATCGGTTTGAATAGTTTCACGTAATGGACTTTCAAGTTCACGAACTTTCTCTAAAACGTTTCCAAAACCATTATTTGGATTGATGCCATTTTGCTTAAATATTACCTCATGTTTTGAAAAAACATCATCAAAAAATAGCCGAACAGCATGACCAAAAATAATGGGGTCACTAACTTTCATCATGGTGGCTTTCATGTGCAATGAAAGCAATACGCCAGAAGCTTTTGCATCTTCTATTTGAGCTTTAAGAAATGCTTTTAAAGCATCTACGCTCATGACGGTTGCATCAAAAATCTCACCTTCAAGAAGTGCAATATTTTGCTTAAGGACTGTTTGTTTTCCGTCTTTGTTTGTGTGTACAATGCTAACTTCAGTAGCCGATGCACTTGTTACAGATTGTTCGTTATGCGCAAAATCACCAGCGGCCATTGTAGCAACATGAGTTTTAGAATCTGAACTCCATGCACCCATGCTGTGTGGGTTCTTTTTGGCGTAATTTTTTACTGCTTTTGGTGCTCTACGATCAGAGTTTCCTTCTCTTAAAACAGGATTTACTGCACTGCCTTTAATCTTGTCGTAACGTAATTTTATATCTTTTTCTTCCTCATTTTTAGGTTGTTCCGGATAATTTGGGATATTGTATCCTTTGGACTGCAATTCTTCAATGGCTTCCTTTAATTGTGGAATTGAAGCGCTAATATTGGGCAGCTTGATCACATTGGCTTCAGGAGATTTTACAATTTCTCCCAAATTACTTAGTGCATCTTCAACAACTTGATCTTTGTTGAGAAATTCAGGGAATACAGAAAGAATACGTGCTGCAAGAGAAATGTCTTTGGTGTCTATTGAAACGCCGTAGGGTTCTACAAACGAAGATACAATAGGGAGAAAAGAGCGGGTTGCTAGTGCAGGTGCTTCATCGGTAATTGTATATATGATTTTTGCCATTCGAGGTAATTATTTTTTTTGTTTGAATAGTGGCTTATAAAAAGCCCACAAATATAAATAAATGAAATTTCTTCTTCCCTTAAAACCCGAACAAAATTAACATTTTTGTAACATCTACAAATCGAAATTACTTTTTTGGATAAATATTAATTTTTTAACAAAAAAAAGTGCAGTATTTCTACTGCACTTGATTTATAAATTATGATTGAAGAACTATCGAGTTTGTTCTTTAATTCTTGCTTTTTTACCTGTAAGCTCTCTAAAGTAGAAAATACGAGCTCTACGAACTTTTCCACGTTTGTTCACTTCAATTTTTTGTAAAGCTGGTAAATTCATTGGGAAGATACGTTCTACACCAATAGTTCCAGACATTTTTCTAATGGTAAATGTTTCAGAAGTTCCAGTTCCTCTTTTTTGAAGCACTACACCTCGGAAAAACTGAGTTCTTACTTTTTGCCCCTCACGAATTTCATAGTATACAGTGATTGTGTCACCAGCAGAAAATTCTGGGAAGTCTTTTTTGGTTACAAACTCGTCTTGTACGAATTTAATTAAGGATTCCATAGTTGTTGTTTTATGAATTTTTTTGAAGCAACATGTACGGTTTTCGCTAGAGGTTGGTCCAAAAGTGGCTGCAAATATAAGCAATAATTAAATGATTACAATTTTTAATACATTTTTTGTGTGTAAAGCTGTAAATTATATTTTCTTCTTTACATTTAAAACATTAAACAATCCAAATATGATTGTTGAAACTCCAAATACAATTGAAATTAGAGCAAGAGTGGTTTGTTGTTCTTCGATTGCTAGTAATGTAAAACTAAAGGTTGAAACTATAGTAATTACAAAAAGGTATGTTTTTAAATTGCTGTTCTTTTTTTGTTCCATAACATATATTTTTATATAGTGAATTTTGAGATTTCATGGTGTTGTAGAATAGATTTGGGTTGTCAATTCTTATTGGTAAAATTAGTAAAAAATGAAAATGTTCGCTAATAAATAGACTGGAATTTTTTAGTCGTCCAATAAATCTGGTCTACGGGATTTTGTGTGTTCGAGGGCTTTTGCTTCGCGCCATTGTTCTATTTCAGGAAAATTACCGCTAAACAATAGTTCAGGGACATCCCATCCCTTGTACGATCGTGGTCGGGTATAAATAGGTGGCGCCAAAAGATTGTCTTGAAAAGAATCGGTGAGGGCAGAGGTTTCATTACCCAGTACACCAGGAATGAGTCGAATAATAGCATCGCATAATACCGCTGCACCCAATTCGCCACCCGAAAGAACATAGTCGCCAATAGAAATTTCTTTGGTGATAAAGTGATCGCGTACACGCTGGTCAACACCTTTATAATGCCCACATAAAATGATGAGGTTTCCGCTCAACGATAGCTGATTAGCCATACCTTGATTTAAAACTTCACCATCTGGAGTCATATATATGACTTCGTCATAATTACGTTCTGCTTTTAATTTAGAAATACATTTGTCAATAGGTTCAATAGTCATCACCATTCCTGCACCACCCCCAAATTGATAGTCATCTACAGATTTGTAATTGTCGGTTGTGTAGTCTCTAAGATTATGAACATATACTTCTACTAAATTGGCTTCTATGGCACGTTTAAGAATAGAGGCTTCAAACGGACTTTTGAGCAATTCGGGAACTACACTAATGATGTCGATGCGCATAACACATAAATTTGATTACAAATATAAGTGAATTATGCTTAGTGTCTTGCTTTCTAATAGTAGGTAAATCGTCTAACTTCTGCTATGTATTTTGCTAAACGAATCACTTGGTGGCTGTAGCCATATTCGTTGTCATACCAAATATATAGGACTACATTTTT
>CBFIIL010000100.1:0-2721 GCA_965662485.1 Flavobacteriaceae bacterium
GCTGATTCCAATAGAACGGAAAACCGTATTTCTATTACTATACAGGTAAAAGTCATCTCCTTGAAGTTCTGTTTCAAAAGATTTGTATTTTTTAAATGGCTCAATAAATCTTAAGCCAACAGAGCCTTTTTTATTGTTAAACTCTTTCTTGAAGCCAAATGAAAACATTGAAAATCCTGGCACATATCCCTGAGCAGTTTGATTAGGCTGACGGAAAAAACCAAAGGTCTCGGCTTTGTAGCCTTTTCCAATGTCATAATTTCCTCCCATGTTCCAATTGAACAGTATTCGCCCCAAATCATCTGAGGTAGTCTGATAGGTGTAAAGGTTAAAGCCTGCTCGTAAATTGGCAGCTCCTAAAGTAATAGAGCCGTAATAATTGACCCCTATTGACAGGTTTTCTCCCAAATTTTGGTATGAGGTAATGGCTGTATCGCCATTTAAACGAACATTGGATTCTATTAAGTCATACGTTTGTTTGGCAAAAAGGTAATAGCTGCCTTTATATTTTCGTGCAAAGCTGTTGTAACCCACCTCTACTTGGTGTGTTAATTCAGGCTTCAAATAAGGGTTTCCTTCATCTTGTGAAAATACATCAGTGTAGGAGGTGTTTGGATTTATATACCTCATTCCAGGTCTTGAAATACGTTTACTATAACTGGCTTTTATGGACTTCATCATATCTATCTTCCTTGACAAAATAAAGCTAGGCAATAGAGTAGTGTATTCATTTTCAAATTGCCCTTTGCTGTTTATCAGCCAAGAGTCATCTATTTTAGAATTCCACTGCCCTGTTATTAGAGTGTTCTCGGCTCTTAAACCTACAACTGCTCCCCATTTTTTGGTGAGCTCCCACTTAGTAGACAGATAGAGCGAGGCTACGTTTTGAGTGTAGTCAAACTGCTCCAAAGGTTGTAGATAGGATGTTCCTTGTAAAGTGGAGTAATCGTTAACCAAATTTCTGTTGATATACTTTGCTCCCACTTCAATAGTATGCTTGTCTTTTAGTGGGTGAGTATAGTCTAACTGATAGGTGTATGATAGTGGACTTCCATCGTTTTTATTTATGATACTATCTGTTGGGTTTCCATCGATGTAATCTTGATATACTAAGTTATCTTGGTCAGAAACGTCCCCACCTAACTGAAAAGCTAATCTCAATTCACGGTCTTCGTGGTCACTAAATTTTTTAACATAATCGGTCGTCCACTCATAACCTAACATGAGATTTTTTGAATCGGTATAGCGGCTTGTATCACTTATCTGATAGGCTAAATTGTCCAAAAACTCATCTTCCAAGATAGAGGTGTAAAGACTATCGTTTGCCCATTCAGTATTTGTTTGTCTATTCCCTCTAAACTGTACACTCGTTACTAAGCTGTTGTAAGGGTTTATGTCGTAATACATTTCCGATGTTCCGGCGAAACCAATCCATTGACCAATCGTTTGAGCGTTTTTAGTCAGCGTAGTCGTATCAGCATAATTAAATCTATGATAGGTTTGTTCGCCTCCAAGTGGCCATCCGTAACGAATTCGTGCTCGAGCAGAAAATCCAAAATTTCCCTTTCCGTAATTTATGTCAAGCGACTGTTTGTTGACACGTGTTCCAACAGATCCATTAATGGTACTTTTAAATCCAGATATTTGTTTTTGTTGAGTAATAATGTTGATGATTCCAGCTCCTCCTTCGCCATCGTACTTAGCGGTTGGGCTGGTAATTACCTCAACGCTTTTGACTTGTTCTGCAGGTATCATTTGTAAGGCGTCTGCTGCTGAACCTGAGAAAAACGTGGACTCTTTACCATTGACCAAAAACTTGATGTTTGAAGAGCCTCTTAGGTTAACATTTCCTTCTAAATCTACTGATAAAAGAGGTGTTTTACGCAATACATCGGTTGCATCATCTAAGCCTTCGTTAAGGTCGTTTTCTGCGTTGTAAACAATCTTCTCCATCTTACTTTCATAGACTGGTCTATCTTCATTAATGGATACTTCTTTGAGGTTTACTGCACCAGGCTCTACTTTAACTTTCTTGAGATAGATAAAGGTTTTATTTTTATTTAAGGATACTTCTACACGTTTCTCCTCATAGCCTATATAGTTAACTAAAAAATAGTAATCGGCTAATCCTAGTTTATTGAATTGGAAAGAGCCTTTTTCGTCTGTAATTGTACCCTCCATAAGGATATCATTTTTACGAAATAGTCGGACGTTAGCAAAGGGCAATTCATCGCCTGACTTAGCATCGACAAGTTTACCGCTAATTTGACCGTTGTGAAGTGCGGCATTTTTACCTCCAAAGCTACCCATATCTGGACGTTGGGCAAATACCAAAGAAGCTATAAATAAAGAAAGGATTGTTAGGTTAGTTCGCATGGTACAAAAATAACCTTTTTGTACACAAGTTTAATAGGCTCAAAATAATTTGAGCCTATTAAACATTGAACTAACTATTAGTGGTCGTGCTCTTCGCAGTGGATGTCTGAACCTGGGTAGCTCCCTGCTGGTACAGTGTCGTTTCCAACAACAACTGACTCATCAAGAGTATAGCCATTGCTTTCTACGTCTGCTAAGTCACCTTCACAGAATTCACCGATTTCTACCTCAACTTCTTGGCCTTGAGCATTTTCCCATGCAATGTGACACTCATGACATTCGTCATGGTCTGTACAAGCAAAGAAAAAACCTAAAGCCATAATAATTGCTACTTTTTTCATTTTT
>CBFIIL010000101.1:0-2720 GCA_965662485.1 Flavobacteriaceae bacterium
TTAATTTCTTTAATCGTTTCAACAACAGCACTGTCTGTTACTGCATTTCTTACAGCAGCACCAGCAGAGAATCTTGAAATATACTTATCAGTCCCAACAGATGATCGCGCACCATATGTCCAGCCGTTAGCTTCGCGCAAGTTCATATTTAGGTAACTGTTAAAACCACCACCTAAAATTTTATTAGCAATCAATACAGCATGATAGTCTGGGTCACTCATTTTTAACTTTACATTGCTTGTAATAGAAATGTTTGACTGAACAGCGTTTGGCATGTCTACAAAGTTGATTTCTAATGTCTCTACATTTGCATTGCCTTCAGGAACTACAGAACTGTCAATTTCTCCTTTTTTCCATTTTCCAAAATATTTTTTTATGAGTTTGTATGTTTCTTTTGTGTCTACATCTCCAATAACAACTAAATAAGTTTCGTTGGGGTTGAAATACTGGTTGTAATATGTCTGAATATCCTCGAAACTTACGTTATTTACAGTTTCTTCAGTTACAAACTCTCCGTAAGGGTGATCTATACCATAAGAAAGTGCTCCTCCAACGCGTCCGGCCACAGCATCAACACTTTTTGCTTGAGATTTTAAACCTTCTAATAACTTTTCTTTTTCTTTCTCAAATTCTTCTTCAGTAAGAAGAGGGTTCATAGCTGCATCTGCTAAAAGTTCAAGCATTCTAGTGCTGTATTTTGTAAGCGAACTTGCAAATCCTCCGTCAAAACCAAAATTCAAACGTGCCCCTAAGAAATCAACTTCTTCGTTGAAATCGTCTTTTGAAATATTGGTTGTTCCATTTCCAAGCATAGCTCCAAGTAGAGATGTTACACCTGCTTTATTTCCTTCAATGATTGGTTTACGATCGATACTCAAATTGTATGAAACACGTGGTAATTTGTGATTTTCTACAATTAGGACTTTCAATCCATTTTTTAATTCGTATTCTACAGGTTTTTCCAAAGAGATTTTTGGTGCAGGACCTGGTTTTGGTTGTTGGCTACGATCTATTTGTGCAGTAATACCTACAGTAACAAATAAGAACGCCAATAATGTATATAATTTAGTTTTCATGTAAATGTATTTTTAAAAAATTATTCTTTTGCAGGCTCTGGTAAATACTCAAGTAGCAAACGTTGATTTGCATTTAGATATTTATTAGCAACCGCTTTTATTTCTTCTCTAGTAATTGATCTGTAAATATCAATTTCATTGTTAATTAGATTTGTATCTCCATAAAGCATATGATAGCGTGCTAATGAGTTTGCAATCCCCTCCACACTAGAATTTGAGCTTACAAAGTCATTTTCAAATTTGTTTTGAATTTTTTGATAATCTCTTTCAGTAATTAAATCAGATTTCAATTTTTCAATTTCTTCATCCATTTCTTCAACTAAAGTATCTAAAGAAGTCTCACCCAACGGTAAACCAAATAGTATATAAACACCATAGTCTTCCTGACTTAAATTGATAGCACCCGCTTGAAGAGCCATTTTCTTATCATCAACAAGTTTTTTGTAGAGTTTAGAGGTTTTTCCGTCACTCAAATAGGTAGAAATCATATCTAAAACATAAGATTCTCTGTCTTTAAACGAAGGTGTTCTGTATGCTGCCATAATAGCTGGAATTTGAATATTTGCATCATATGCAACAGCACTTATGGGTTCTGTAATTGGATCTTCTTTTGGAAAATTTCGAACAATGTCTTCTCCTCTTGGAATAGGTCCAAAATAATCTTCAATCATTTTTTTGACTGCAGGAATATCAATATCTCCTGCAACAACTAAAGTTGCATTATTTGGAACATAATATTTTTTATTGAACGCTTGAAATTCTTCTAAAGTTGCAGCATCTAAATGCTCCATTTTACCAATTGTTGTTCCTTTGTAAGGGTGTTTTTTAAACATGTTAAGTTTCACATTTTCTAAAAACTTTCCATAAGGACTGTTGTCAACTCTTAGTCTTTTTTCTTCTTTTACAACCTCATTTTGAGTGTCTACACCTACTTGGTCAATAACAGGATGTAATAAACGTTCAGATTCCATCCATAGACCCAATTCTACACTGTTTGATGGGAATACCTCGTAATAATATGTACGGTCATCAGTTGTGTTAGCATTGTTACTACCACCATTTGAGGTAACTATTGTAAACCACTCTCCTTTTGGAATGTTTACTGTTCCTTCAAAAAGTAAATGCTCAAAAAAGTGAGCAAACCCAGTACGTTCTGGATTTTCATCCTTTGCGCCTACATGGTACATAACAGAGGTTGTTACTACCGGAGCAGTGTTGTCTTGATGCAAAATAACATGCATTCCATTGCTCAAATCATATTCTTCAAATTTAACTTCTTGCGCTGACAAGGAGGACGTAATCATCAATACAGCAGTTAAAGCGTATAAATAAATTTTCATGTGATTGTTTTTAATTTTTAGTATGTAAATAATTAGACTGAAAATTTTAGAAAATGTTACAGTCGGAAGTCAAAAATAGTGTTTTTAAGCAATTTTACACTACTTTTCTGCTTAAAACTATAGTTATAAATAATTTGTAGATTAATATAATAGAATTATATTTGCACCCGCCTTAGGAGAAAATTTTAAGGTTTAAAAAAAACAAATTAATAAAAACGTAACGCTATGTACGCAATTGTAGAGATAGCAGGGCAACAATTCAAAGTTGAAAAAGACCAAAAAGTCTTTGTTCATCGTTTGCAAA
>CBFIIL010000102.1:0-2695 GCA_965662485.1 Flavobacteriaceae bacterium
AAAAGCATTTAAATAAGTTGATATTATTTTGAAAAAATATATATTCATTAGCATAGTTTTACTCTTAACTTTTTTCAATGCAGAGGCACAAATAAAAGTTGAAAGCGAAGTTGATTTAACTGACTTTCCTAACGTGAGCTTTAATCTCCATAATAGAGATCCAAATTTTAAAACAGAAAAAAAATATAACTTTTTGAATTTAACAGAATCTAGCGAAGTTCTGATTGATTCTGTTTCAGTAAAAAAGATTAATGACACTATCAATTATTCAAAAAAAAATAAGTGTGTTCTAATATTAGTTGAATCAATAAATAATCCAAAAAGGTATGAACAGGTTAACACGTTTTTCAAAGCTTTAAATAATTCTCTTGATGAATTTGTAAATTCTGGTGATAAAATTCAAATTGCTGTTTTTCATCTTCGAGGGGATGATACACGAGTTATAGTGCCTTTAAACAATAATTTTACAGATGATGTTGGGGTTCTGAAAAAAGGCATAAGAGATTTTGATGCCTCTTCCAACAGAGAAAAAAAATTAGTATCTGAAATCCCTGGAGCCATTTTGGAGGGAATAGATTTGCTGGCTGAAATCCCTGAAAATATGAACAAATCTATTTTATTAATGTCTGAGGAAAGTACTAATAAATTTTCAACGCAAAAGTCATTTGTAAATGTCATAGACATAGCTCAGGAGAAAGAGATTGTAATAAATACAATAAAGTACAATCGTTATGATCACCGACAACATGCGATACCTTTTTTGGCTAATCAAACCTATGGTGAATCTCATGTCCTCGAGGTAAGCCCTGGAAACCTAAAAAACTCCAACAAGAAGAAACAAATCCAGGCAGAAAAAATAATCAGTACAGCGCTGAACAACAGCGTTAGACGCTCATATGGAAGTTTGGGCAGAGCAACAATTTTTTTGAATGATGCTTATAACGATGGGCGTGAAATAAAAATTAAAATAAAAGAATTAAATTCTAACTATTCGCATGAATTTAATTTTGAAGCACCTGGCAATTGGTATCTCGGGCAATTAGAAAAAAATCTATTAATAACAAGCATAACTAGTTTGCTGATTTTATTCATATTGTTTTTAATTTTTAAAAAAATAAAAACAATGCATGAATTAAAAAAAATAAAATTGTTGGATGAAAAACAAAACCAAATACAAATACAAGAAAAACAAAAATCTGAAATTTTAAAACAGCAAAACGAAATTGCTTCCTTAAAAGAACTAGAACAGAAACGTTTAAATGATTTAGATAAAGCTAAACTATTAAAAGAAAAGAAAAATTTAGAGGAAAAATTAATTAAAGAAATGATTACTTTAGGAAATTTTCCTGTTTTGAAATTTATCGACTCAAAAAATAGTAATTCTTTCGAAATTAACCGACCTAAGATAAGTGTAGGAAGAGACGAATCTAATGATATTCATATTATGAACCCTAATATTTCTAGGAAACATTTCACTATTTATTTTGAATCATCCAATTATATTATTAAAGATAATAATAGTACGAATGGAATGATTATAAATGGATATAAGCTTAAAAAGAGTACGCTAAAAAATGGTGATGTCATTGAAATAGCCGATGCTACTTTTACATTTTACCAATAAAAAACTTGAAAATGAAATTCAATTATTTCTCCAAAACAGTTGTAGGACTAGTTCGTAAAGCTAATGAAGATAGTATTGGTAGCATTACCAAACCCAATGAACTTAGTTTAAACCTTCGTATTGTGTGCGACGGAATGGGAGGTCATATTGGGGGGGCCAAAGCTTCAAAAATTGCAGTTGAATCCATACAAGAATATTTTTTAAATAACCCAAATCCCGTTCCACAAATTGCTTTAAAAGAAGCTATCACTTTTGCTAATCTACAAATCTTTGCATCCGCTCAAGCAGAACCTGAGTTTAAAGGAATGGGTACAACTTGCGCTGTGCTTTTGGAAATTGAAGGTTTAATTTACATTGCCCACGTAGGGGACAGCAGAATATACATTCATACTGATCAAAAACTATATAGAGTAACAAAAGATCATTCTTATGTTCAAGATTTAGTTGATAAGGGAGAAATTACTGACCAACAAATGGAGACGCATCCCAATAAAAATCAGCTTACACGGGCGCTAGGGATTGCAGATGAAGTAGATGTAGAGGTTGTTTCTAAGCCTATTTTAGCCAAGTCTGGTGATTATTTTATGTTGTGCTCAGATGGTTTAAGCGGACTGATTAATGATCGAATGATTAATTCTGTTTTGAAAACGGAGGACAATATCGAAACAATGGTTAATAATCTGATAACTATGGCTGAAGCAGCTGGAGGCCATGATAATATTTCTGTTGACCTTATTGAAATTCTTGAAAGTGAACATATCAAAACTCAATTTGTCAACAAAAATAATGAAGACTTAATCGATACCAAAACACAAAAAATTGTGATCGATAATAAAAATAAAAAGTCTGTAAATTATAATACAAACAAATTAGTAATTGTTTCAGTTCTAATTGCACTTTCATTCATTAGTTACCACTTATTTTGGGACAACCTATCGGCTCCAATTGAAATAATAAAAGAAGAACATAAAGTAGAAAAGAATCCAACTGCTAAAATAGACACCATAAAAGTAGTTGCTGAAAAAGGTTGGGGAAAATCTCAACTTAGTGATGAGCTTAACACTGAGGTAA
>CBFIIL010000103.1:0-2667 GCA_965662485.1 Flavobacteriaceae bacterium
TAACACGATTTTAAATTTATAAAACAAACATCAAAGTTATGTTAAAAGCACCTCACTGAGGTGCTTTTTTATTTAGTTTTACGGCATAAAATTTATGTATGACCATTAGATTAATAGTCCTTTTTTTGACAATTTTTTCATTAGGATTTTCTCAAAATCAATTTACGCTTAGCGGAACTATATACGAAACTGAAGGGCAAGAAACCCTTATTGGTGCCACTGTTATTTTTCCAGAACTCAATACAGGAACAACCACAAATGAGTATGGTTTTTATTCCATCACTCTTGAAGCTGGAACTTATGAAGTTTTTGTAAGTTATATTGGGTTTGAATCAATAAAACAACGCATTTCACTAAATGAAAATAAAACTTTAAATTTCAGTTTAAGCGAAGCTGCAGATACTTTAGATGAAGTTGTTTTGGAAACCAATGTTGAGCGCATCAATATTAAAACCCCACAAATGAGTGTTAATGCACTGACAGCCAATACCATTAAACAGATCCCTGTTGTATTCGGCGAGGCCGACGTCATTAAATCTATTACACTTCTACCTGGTGTTTCCAATGGCGGCGAGGGCTCTGGAGGATTTAATGTTCGTGGCGGCTCCACAGATCAAAACTTGGTACTTTTGGATGAGGCTACACTTTTCAATACTTCACATTTATTTGGTTTCTTCTCGGTTTTTAATCCCGATGCCGTTAAGGACATAAAGCTATACAAGGGTGGCATTCCTGCCAAATATGGTGGGCGTGTAGCCTCGGTTTTGGATATTTACCAAAAAGAGGGGAATAAAAACGAATTTCATGGTAATGGTGGTATTGGATTGGTAGCTAGTAGAGTTTTACTTGAAGGGCCACTAAAAAAAGGAAAAGGATCATTTTTATTAGGAGGACGATCGACCTATGCACATTTATTTTTACCGCTTTTTGATATTGATAATATTGCCTATTTCTATGATTTAAACACCAAATTAAGTTATAGACTTGATGAGAACAACAAAATTTATCTTTCGGGGTATTTTGGGCGTGATGTTTTTAATGTGTCCAATAGTTTTGAAAATACTTATGGGAATACGGTAGTTAATTTCCGTTGGAACCATCTCTTTTCAGATCAATTATTTTCAAACTTATCATTGATATATTCCGATTATTATTATGGTTTAGACTTGAATTTTGTAGGGTTCGAGTGGAATTCAGGCATTCAAAACATGAATATCAAATACGATTTAAAACATTATCTCAATGATCGTTACACTCTAGAATATGGGTTGCATAGCACCTACTACACGTTTAATCCTGGCGTGATTCAACCTAATGGACCAACATCAGGTATTAACAGAGAAGAATTAACTAAAAAATATGCTTTCGAAAATGCTATTTACTTAGATGTCAAACAACAACTTAGCGATAAATTATCTTTAAGTTATGGTGCGCGGTTGAGTAGTTTTTTGCGACTAGGACAAAAAGAACTGAATTCTTATGAGAACGATATGGCTGTAGCCTTTAATTCTGACTTACAGATATATGAATCAGTAGAACCCAATGGAAGTATCAATACTTCAAGTGGAAAAGTAGAAAAGTCGTTTTTAAATATTGAACCAAGAGTGGCAGCCTCCTATTTACTCACAGAGGATAGCTCTATAAAAATCAGCTATAATAGAATGGCTCAATATTTACATTTACTCTCCAACACAACTGCTCCAACGCCTTTAGACGTTTGGGCTCCTAGCGGCAAATACATACAACCACAATTGTTGGATCAGGTGGCATTGGGGTATTTTAAAAATTATGACAATTACAGTTTTGAAATAGAAACATTTTATAAAAAAACCAAAAACCGTATCGATTATATTGATGGCACCAATTTGATAGCCAATAAAGCCATTGAGCAAGTCTTATTAAATGGCCGATCTAGAGCTTATGGATTAGAATTTTTACTCCGTAAAAACAAAGGACGTTTCAAAGGGTGGCTGGCCTATACCCTTTCAAAATCTGAACAACAAACCCCAGGGCGAAATGCCAACGAGCCAGGAATCAATAATGGCAACTGGTACAACACGCCTTTCGATAGAACACACGATATTTCCATAACCTCTAGCTATGAACTGAGCAAAAAATGGAAGTTGAATGCCAATTTCTTATTTCAAACTGGACAAACCACCACCTATCCAAACGGTCAGTATGTTTACAATGGCCTAGTAATTCCAACTTACGAAGCCCGAAATTCTAGCCGACTACCTGCCTATCATCGACTGGATCTTTCGGCAACATACACCCCAAAGCCCAATAAAAACAAAGGTTGGCGAGGCGAGTGGGTATTTAGTGTATACAACCTCTATAACAGAAGAAATGCACAGTCTCTCAATTTCAGACAAAACCTTGAAACCGGTCAAAATGAAGCTCTAAAACTCTCTATTTTTGGTGCGATTGGTGCGGTTACTTATAATTTTAAATTTTAGCTCATGAAAAAATTAGTTTTTTATACCCTTATTGGATTGATGACTCTCGCTTGTGAAGACGTTATTGAGCTGGATTTAAACACAGCACCACCCCGATTAGCCATTGATGCACGACTAAAAATGAATCCAAATGAACAGTTTACACAACTAATAAAACTCAGCTTAACAGGCGGATTTTATGACCAAAATACAACTGTTGTCTCAACTG
>CBFIIL010000104.1:0-254 GCA_965662485.1 Flavobacteriaceae bacterium
TAATTCCATTGAAACATTTATTGTATTGCTTGCTCCAACAGGTTGTGATTGTGTTGAATATCCTACATAGCTAAACAAAAGAACATCTCCTTGGCTAGCTTGTACAGAGTATTTACCATCAAAATCTGTTGAAACTCCAGTTGTTGTTCCTTCAATAACTACAGTTGCACCTGGAAGGGGCAGGCCGTTTTCATCAGAAACAGTACCAGAAACATTTTGGTTTTGTGCAAAAGAGATTTGCACCACCAACGCTA
>CBFIIL010000104.1:264-2645 GCA_965662485.1 Flavobacteriaceae bacterium
TTTGTTTTCATTTTTGTTAATTATTTGAATTAGTCTCCACAAAAGAAACGATAAAAACTCAAATAACCAACTTTTGTTTCAAAAAAAATGAAAATAATTAAACATTTAATACCATATAGGTTTGCTTTGATGTCTTAATGTTTATGTATGTCATGAATTTATTGAACAATAGTTATAAAAATCATTATTTAATTAGTGAATTGGTAATCAACTATTTAGCGGTTGATACAAATGTAAAGAATAAAAAAACCACCCGAAAAGGTGGTTTTTTTGTTCAAAATTATATTTGTGAAAAAATTGTAGGAATATTAATTAGTTGACATCCAATCCATTTTCATCCGATACGGTTCCTGAAACAGTTTTTTGTTGTGCATTTAGCAGTTGCACTCCCAATGCCAAAAGCATTAGAATCATCGTAAATTTGGGTTTCATATGATTTAATTTTAATTAGTTGTTGCTAATCTCTTAAATAAAAGTTAACAAGAATTAAGAGCATGTTAATTTTTAACATAATTTTAACAATTGTTTAATCTTTTGAGAGATTTCGGAACTAAAACGTGGTTGTTAAGCTCAAATGAACCTTAGAATTCGAGAGAATAAAGGGTGAATTTTTTGTTTTACCATTGGCATAATTAAAGCGCAAAAGACCCGCATTAGTTCGCAAACCAAATCCAAAGCCAAATCCAAAAAGTTGCTCTTCATTGAGCTGTAAGTCTTGCATATAGCCAGCATCTATAATGCTATGTAAAAATAGTGTAGGCGCAACGCGATATCGATACTCTGTACATAGTATCCCAACCCGAGAAGCAAACAAACTATTTTCTTCAAAACCACGAATGGAATTGATGCCGCCAAAACGTATTAACTCATTAAATAGGTATTCATCAGAATCTAGTTCCTCTAAATGAATTTTAAGAAAAATACTATTTTTAGGACTTGGACGTAAAGTGTGAAACCCCTTTAATTGTAGTTGGCGCTGCTGTATGGTCGATGTTGTTTTACGTTGTCCAAACCCCGCCGAAAGCTCAATTTGAGACGAAATTGGAAAAAGAACATCGTTTTTTTTGCGCTTAATGTATTGATAAGTTAGGCCATAAAAATGGCTTTTATAATCTTCAGTCAGAGTTGTCGTTAGTTCTGTAAGTACATTGGATTGTAGAGTGCGTAGAGTGGCACCTATTTGTTGTTTGTCGTTCAGTTGATAAAACAATTTTAGACCTTGTTGTGCGGTCGTAAAAGTACTGTCTTTTTTGAAGATATTTAGATTAAGGGTGGCGCCTACGGGGCTACTCAACAAATAGGGGAGTTGTAATGCAACATCAAAAGTTTTTTGTTCATTTTCATCACTTTTATAGTTGAGCTTGAAAGATTCTCCAAAGTTTAAGTTATTGTTAAGGGTTAAATCAAGGTAACCATCAAATTCAATAGCACCAGTGTCTTCATTTGATCCAAATCCTAAAAATCCATCAAATCGATTGCTTTTTATTTTTTCTAAATAAAGATAAACACTTGTGGTATCTGTTGTAAAAAGGACTTCTGCTGGTCTTTTTTGTAGAACAAAAGGCAATTGTTCCAAAAGTTCCATTTGTCGTTTAATTTTTTCTAGGTTAAAAGGACTTTGGGTTTTAATGCCCAAAAAATGTTTGATGTAACTTCTTGGAAATTTACTGTAGCCCAAAATTTTGATATCCTGAAGTATCCGTTTCTCTCCTTTATTTATCCTTAAATCAGCATGTAAAGATGTTTTGCTTTTTGGGCGGATATTATCCAATCTAACGGTAGCAAAAGCATAACCTTCATCAGCTAATAGTTTAGATATTTTTTCTAAAGTAATTTCTAAGATCTCTATTGGAATACGAACAAAATAACTGATATTTTGTGCTTCTTTTTTTAGATTATACCCTAATTGCTCAAAATAATAAGTATTTTCATAGATATCAACATATTTATATGTGTTTCCCAATTCAATTTTTGCTGTAAAATGTGTATCTTTTCTTTCTATATTTAAAATACGATTACTCACATAGCCTACATTATATAGTTGTTTTTGTAAAAAATCAATTTCTTGTTCCAATGTCTGCATTGAATCAAAGCTGTTGTTGTAACCTATACTGTCTACAACAACTTGATTTTTTTCAATTTGAGTTTTGAATTTTAGGATTAATTTTTGTGCATTAGTTTGCCAAAAACAAAAGCCAAAAAGTACTAACCAAAAAATAGATAACTGTTTAAAAAGCAAGAGTAATATTTTGATGTAAAATTAACGTAAAAATGTATGAAAAAGGTATGCTCAAAAAAAAAAGCAGCAATTATTAAAAAAATATAGGTTATTGTATTTGAATAATTGATTATAATCCTTACCTTTGCAGCCCTCTAAGAAG
>CBFIIL010000105.1:0-2563 GCA_965662485.1 Flavobacteriaceae bacterium
AGTTATATCCTACTGAAAGTTGAAAATTTCTTGAGCTAGTAGAGTAATTGTCAACATCTGGATCATCGAGGTTTGTTAAACCAAGAGAATAACGAAGACCAAAATTCAATCCACTTTCAAGTTTATAACCAACACCGAAATTTAATCCAAAATCAGTAGACTTAAAACCATCCTTAACGTCCTCAGTATCAGAATAAGTTTCAGTTACTCCGCTAACTATATCAGTTTCAGTTGATTCAAAATCTGACTTAGCGGACACAAGAAAACCTATCTGTGGTCCAGCTTCAAGGCTAAATGCATCTGATAAATAGAATTTAGCCATAACTGGAATCAACAAATAGTTAAGCTTTAAAGCTGATTCGCTTTTGTAATCATAAAATCCATCGTTGTCACTGTAATCTGATTTAGCACCTTGAGATGAAAATAATAACTCTGGTTGAACTGAAAAATTATCAGAAATTGATACTTCAGCAGTGATACCTAAATGGATAGAAGTCCTTGAATCTGTGTCTGGCATATCTACACCTGATGGATAATCAAAAGATAAGTTAGAAAAATTTAAACCCGCTTTAGCACCAAAGGTCACATCTTGTGCTTGCAAAGTAAATGCAGCTAAAGTCATTGTAATAATAAATAATTTTTTCATTTTTTTTATTTGTTAATGATTAATACATCAAAATTAAATAAAATTTTGCTTAAATTTAGTACAAATTTGGTACATTTCATTTATTTCAAAAATAAAAAGCGATGCATATGCATCGCTTTTATGTTTGTTTATATTAGTTTTTAGAAACTGTATACAGCACCAAGAACAAAAGAAGATAAACTTCCACTACCATTTCCATCGTTATTGATGAAAATTTCTTGTGAAGAATCATCGATTCTAAATTCTGGTTTGATAGTTAATCCACCAACTTTGTAGTTTGCTGTTAATGTAGGAGTTAATACATTAAGAACATCGCTATCAGCAATTGGTCCAAAAGCGATATACTCTAAACGAAGACCCCAAGACATTTTCTCAGAAGCTGTATACTGAGGATAGATTGAAAGCGATGTGTATTCATCTGCAATTCTACCACTAAGCATACCGTCTTTGTAATTTGCAAATTGTGCATTAAAGTCCATTTGTATATTACTTGAAAGATCAAAACCACCAATAATATCAATAAAACTAGAACGTTGACTACGAACATAGCCAAATTTGAATCTTCCATTTGTGATTTGACCACCAACAGAATAGTGTCCAGTATTATTAAAATCTGTAACCTCCATTGGATTCATTACAGCTAATTTCATATCCCAATTGTTATTAAGTTTGAAATCAAGCATTAAACCATTATGATTTCTAGGCCCAAAAGTAAAGGCATGAGACATACTGTAGTTAAAGTTTTCAACTGGAGAAATTCTTTCAAGACCAATAAAGGTGTTGAAACGACCCATAGTTGCAGTCGTATTTTCTGTAATCTTCCAAAACATGTACATTTGGTTAATAGCAGCATTGTTTGTTGCGCCATTTGGATTAATAGCCTGATCGGCTCTTGGTCCATATGCTAAGTCTGCAACAAAACCTACGCTTTCATCTTCATAAGAAGCGACTAAGTTCGCCATACCTAAAGAAAAGCCTGGCATATTAACAAATGAACTAGGGGGAGCATAAGGAAGTGTTCCTTGATTTACCTCGTCATTTGGAGAATTAATATTAGATCTCCAGTAAGCATCTACTGAACCACTAAAATTAAATTTGGATGCTTCATCTTGTCCAAAAGATAAGTTTAAAATGGATAAAGCTATGAGCGTAAAAAAATTTTTCATAATATTTGTTTATGGTTGTAATTACAAATTTAAACAAAAAAATTTAATTTTTGAGTAAATCTGAGATATACAACAAAAAAAAAGCGGTGCAATTGCACCGCTTTTAAATATGATTATTTTATTATAATCTAAATCCTAGTCTAAAGTTACCTGTTACACTGTCACCAAGACCGAATCCAGTTGTAGCGTCTCCTCCTTCTGGATCAACAGAAGAAATACCAAGACCATAACCGAACTCCATTCCAACGTAAACATTAGGAACAATGTAGTAATCAGCACCTAAGAAAACTCCACCAAAAAGAGTAAGAGTTGTTGCAGAACCACTGTCAGCAAAACCAACTAAACCATGGTAACCCCAGTAAGTTGATAAACGCTCAGCTCCAGTAAGGTGATTTTCAATACCCATACCAGCTGCAATTCCGAAAGTAGAATCTGCACCATCAACACCGCTGTCAGCGAAGTTAAAATTAGCAAAGTAACGCTTTGCCTTTGTGTCAGAATCAAACTTACGCATCATAAAAGTTGCACCACCTGTAATTTCTGGCATACCGAATTGAGTACCACCGTTTAAATTAGGTGTAAACTGAGCTTCAAACATTGTAGCTCCGGCTCCAGGCTTAGTGAAAGTACCTGCATCAGTTGTAATTTGAGCAGAACCAAAAGCAAATATTGATAATGCTGCAATTAAAAGTAATTTTTTCATAATTAATTTTTTTTGTTTATGATTAATAATGCAAATTTATACAAAATA
>CBFIIL010000106.1:0-2512 GCA_965662485.1 Flavobacteriaceae bacterium
ATACATATTATTCGTCAATGTAGATGCGGCCAGTAACTTCCAATACCTGAGCATTTGAAAAATCTTGATTAGCATCAAAACCATTGCCATTGGTCAAATAATCTTTCGTTCGAAACTTAACGGGAAAATCTGTAAAAAGCCATTCTTTTTTTTGATCATAATACAGTTGATCTGTAAACAAAGTATCATTTGAAGAAGTGGTAAGCACCACATCTCCTCTTAAGTCAATCAAATCAGTATTATTGTATACAACAGCACTTTTAGCAACCACTAAACTTTTTTTATTTTGTTCATCAAAAATAGTAAGATCTATACCTTCTGGAAATTGATAATAGGGAAAAGACCGGTTAGAATAATTTATCATTTTTGGACTGACCAAATTTGAAGTCAATCGTCCTGAATCGGTGTGTTTTGTATTGATATTCTCAGCAACAGACACTGGTAAATAAGACAACTTAGAACTCTGCTGAAGTTTATCTAAGCGTTTGTTACATGAAAAAAGCACCGCTCCTAAAACTAGGACAGCGATGCTTTTTGTTATGTTTTTTTGAATAATCTTCATTAAAGATTTGGTACAGTAATACTACGTTGAATCCAGCATCCAATACTAATGGTTTGCCCTGCGCGTCCAGAAGAAAATATTTCGCTCTTTTGTGGCGCTTTTGCTTTGTAATTAGCAATAGATTTTGCAGCATTTTTTTTCATATTTGGATCTACGCGACCAGCCTTAGCGGCTTCGTTAGCAGCCAGCCAATATACTGCACGTTTCGAGAAATTGTCGGTACCACAATTGTTGGCACTCTTGGCATACATTGCAGAAATTGCCAAGTATGCTTTTCCTAAACTCGGATTAAATTTTAGTGATTTCTCGTAATAACTTCTCGCTTGTCCGTACTGTCCTTTTTTCTTAAAATTTGTAGCAATTTTGAATAAAATTTTAGACTTCGCAAAGTTATCAGTTTCAAGCTCTACAGCTTGATTATAATAGTTTAAAGCTTCGGATGCTAGACCTGCTTTTTCTTTTAGAATTCCTAGATAAAATGCAGTGTCTGCGTTGGGCTCTAGCATGTTTTTTTGCTCTACTATTTTCACAAACAATGGATCATCATTACAGCCTTTGGCATACATTCTATTCATGGCACGCTGCAACCATAGACCATCATTTTTAAAGGCCTCAAAATCTCTTGTATACAGTGGAACTAGATTTTCACAATTGGCACGAGACCCTAATTTTGTATCAATACTTGACGAAATTTTTTCATAAGCATTCAAATAGCTGTTATAAGATTTGAGCTTTGAAGTTTCAGTTCGTGTAAGTTCTTTAGGCTCACCATCTTCATTCAAAAAGGCATTGCGCTTGTTGGTATAATTTTTAACTTCACTTTCTACTTTTTCTGTAATTTCATCATACATATTAAACAAATCCTGCGCTGGAATGTTCCCAGCATCATACATATCAACAGCCAAAGAAAAATAGGTGTATAAACTCTTAGGGTTTGTAAATGTTTTTGAATCTGTAGTATAAGCTTCACCAAACATGGTATACAATTGATCTTTTGTTAGACCAAGTTCTTTTCTATTGTCATATTTCAACTGACACGCTTTGGCCATGTAAGTCCCTTTTGGTGTAACAGAAGGAAAAAACTCTGCACGCTCTTCCCAAAGCTTAATCATATCATTGATAAAAGCAACTTGTTCTGCAGCAGTTGATGTTTTAATTTTATGTTTCAATATACGCTCACCATAAATAAATATAGCTTTGTTAAATCTAGGATTTCTGTTTCGAAGTTCCATCCAAGGTGTATAGGCTGCCTCATAGTTTTTGGATTTAACATATTCACTAAAAATAGATAGCGACTGTAAGTCTTGCTCATTTTGAGCAAAAACGTTGGAAATACTTAATGTTATGAACGCAATAAAGATTGTTAATTTAGATTTCATTTGAGATTCTATTTTAAACATAAATGTTTATAATTAATTAAATTTTCTTTTTTCAAACCATCGGTCGTTAAGCGACAAACTTATATTTACATTGAAAAAGTTTTCTTGTACCAAGTTTGAGACTGTGGTACCACGCTGACCAATTTCAAATGCAACATTGGCATTAGAAAATAATCGACCGACTGGTAAACCTACTCCAAAAGATATGCCAAGTTCGTTTATGGACTCATTATTGACCACCAATCCTGTTTGTTCTAGGCGCAATCCTGCTCTGTAGACTATACGTTTCCAGTAACTTCCAAAAGAATCGTATTTTGGAATATAAAACCCTCCAATAGAAAGTGTTGATGCGTCTTTAAAAGTAGCATTATCAATTGAAATAAATCGATTTGAAAAATCCGAGGCTTTTAAAAATGTATAATCAATACCTGCAAACCATTTTCTTGGGCGACCAATGCCAATGCCAAAACTTGTTTTAGATGGTATTGACAAATTGGTGTCAGATAAACCCAATGCCGCCAAATCAACTTCAGAGGATGTAATAACATATTCTTTATCCTGAGAGTCAATT
>CBFIIL010000107.1:0-2194 GCA_965662485.1 Flavobacteriaceae bacterium
TATTGAAAGTAAATACGACACATCCTCTTTCGAAATAAGCAAATTATATGATCTTATCGTTTTAGATTTTAACGATAAAAACCTTGAAATAACACCCTCTATAATTGATAAAAACAATGATACTAGTATAAGTTTTAAAGTGAAAAGTGCATACAAAAAAGAGGATATATACCATATGTTTAACGTGCCAAAAGAACAACAAAAAGGAAAGTGGCATAATGGGTACTGCGAACATAACAATGAATGGTTTATTTTCACAAACATTGGTCAAACTGGACATGGTTTTAGTAAAGAAAATGAATTTGACTACAATAATAGCCTTGACCAATATGGAGATTTAAATTGGGAAGCAATAAATAATTCGAAATTGTCTTGGGACTCTATTCAAAAGCTAAAATCCTCATCTCCCTACATATTTATTAGAAAACCTGAAACCAAAAAAGACTATTGGGAATATTTAGGAAAAGGAAGTTGTATTAATGCCTTGGACACAACCCCAGTTAAATTTAAATGGAAAATACTTGGAGATGAAATAAAGGAAAGCAATATTAGTTTATCAAGCTCAGCCAAAAAAGTAGTGTCAACAGAAAATCATACAGCTAAAAAAAGAAGTGGTAAAAAGAACTCTGAGAAGGTTTTAAAGCGACGAGCTCATAGATTGAAAAAGAATGAACTTGAAAAAGTTGAATATTTAAATAGAAATATAAAAGAAATATACAAAGAATTATATGTTAATAATCCTTTTGAGGCTTTCAGTCAATTTAAAAAATATGCGCAAACTATTTTAAAAATTAAACAAAATCATAAAATAAAAAAAATATGGAATGAAGAAATAATCACAAATGATTAATTTTTTTAATCAAATTTGGAGTATTACTATCAATATCGTAAGATTTTAAATCTTCTAAAATTACTTTGAACTTTACTCCACTTATTTCACTTGGTATCGAACTTGAATCGATAGAGGGAATTTTTTTAGCCTCATACATCTTCATGTGTAAAGTGGCAGAATTGTAATCAAACTTGTTAGTAAAATTTTCTAAATCACTTCCTGCAACGTCCATTAATTTATTTTGAAATTTTAATCTATATTCTGTTGTAAGTTTTGAATTAATAGATTCAAACAAATCAGAAACTGATTTACCTAAATCAATTTGACTTGTCATGATTGAACAAATTAAAGATGAGGATTCTTTAGCTTTCTTCAACTGATTTAAACTAAAAGAGTGAATTCTTTCATTCATGGTTGTTGTTTTTACTTCTAATTTAGAAACGCCATCATTAAAGTCAAATGTTTGTTTTGGTAATTTATGCCAAGTATCTATCATAAACATTAAGTCATCACTAGACTCAATAACTAATAATTCGCCCCATAAACCTATTTCTGTTATAGTTGTTTTTTTAAGTGCCTTTCCAAATAAATCTCTAAAAACTTCTACATGATTTACAACTTCAGACTTATCTGGATTGTCTCCTAACATTTCCATTAAATCATGGCAAATACTATAAAAAATTTTTTTAAAAAAATCATTGTTGGTTTTTAATGTCAGTATTGTAAAACTATCATTAATAAATTGACCATTAGTATTTATTTGACATTCCGTATCAAAAAAAACATCTAAATATTTCCCTCTTGAAGATACAAATGTTACAGGTTGGCTTTGATCATTTGGCTTGATCATAAAAACAATGTTTTCATCAGAGTCAATACCCAAATAAAATGATTGATAATCTGGTATTAACAACATTTGAAATCCTTCGAAACCAGTGCTGTCTTGTTTTATTTTATTAATAATATTTTTCATAAAATTAATATTGTGTTGAAATATATTTTGCGGATAATTTATCAGAAAAGTTAAAAGCTAATGTTTTAAAAACATCACCTTTTTTCATTTCCGAGTCATCATTTGAATCACCAGAAATATCCAAAACCTTTATTTCATGTATTTGCATTATTAATTCCCCATCATAACCAAATAATATTGATGATTGTTGTTTTTCATCTGTTTCAATTAATAATTTTCTATCACCAAAATATGTAGCATCTGGATTTGTGAATTTAGTATCCCCAGCGGGTAATGTAGGTATTTGGTATTGATTTTTTGCAGCTTTTGGATCTGAAATAAATTTAACAGTACGTTCTCTTGGCTCATCTCTTGTTGGTGCAATTTCAATTACCCAACAAAATTTAAAA
>CBFIIL010000107.1:2204-2510 GCA_965662485.1 Flavobacteriaceae bacterium
ATGGTTGCATTCTTCATAGTCTCATGTTTGTTATTAAAGTCAAAACTTAGCAACAAATTTATTATTTCACTAATCGGAACTTTAGTTAACTTATGATTTACATTTCCAATTTTAGCATGTTCACTAAGTTTAGGCTTTAAATCTTCGGAATTATATTGAGCTATTGTTGATTTAACAAATTGATCTAAAAGGTCATTATTTTTTGACAGTAATGAACCTCCCTGGGGATTGAAATGCTGAAAACCTTTCAAATGATTTGAAAGAATAGGTTTCGATATCCTAGACATATTAGTTGGCAGGAGATTT
>CBFIIL010000108.1:0-2495 GCA_965662485.1 Flavobacteriaceae bacterium
TTTATTTTATCAATTTCATTGGGGAAAATATGTGCTACAGCATAGCTAATAGCTTCTTTTTCGATAATTGGTCGAAGCATCGTGCGCTTTGAATGAGAGAGTTGTTTTGAATCGTTCAGTAATTCATTTTTGAATGTTTTTGGTAAAATTACTGCAGCCGCAGTTACAGGTCCAGCCAAACATCCTCTGCCGGCTTCATCTGTGCCACATTCAAATTCTTGGTTACTAAAACTGAGTTTAAGTGTCAAACCTTAAAATATATTATTGGTAAATATAAATTACTTTTTTTGATAATACTCAAATCCATCAAAATCCCTAATAATTTCCTACTTTTGAACCAACAATTTAGAACCCTCAATAGGTCATGTATAAATATCTGTTTGTTTTTTTTGCATTTCTAGCTACCATCAGTATGTATGGTCAGCGTAACTTGAAAACTTTAGATGGTAGTGCTAAAAGATCAAATACTTCAAGGAACATGGGAACGGATAGCCTCTATGACAGAGGGTCAAAAAAAGTTGCTAAAAATACTGAAGCTAAAATTGAAGACTATAAAATTATTTCAAGAAAAGGGGACTCCACCCATGTCGATACTACATTAACAATTCAAAAGGAATATAAATTCAATTATTTAAGAAAAGATTATTTTGAACTTTTGCCTTTTAACAATATGGGCCAGACATATAATACTTTGAGTCACAATATGTCTAGTCAAAGTACGCTACCTCGATTTGGTACAAAGGGTAAGCACTATAATTATATGAGTGTAGATGATATTAATTATTATCATGTACCAACCCCCCTAACCGAATTGATGTTTAAGTCAAATTTTGAACAAGGTCAATTGCTCGATGCGTTTTTTACCACCAATACTTCAGAGCAATTTAATTTTTCTATCGCTTACAAGGGAATGCGTTCATTAGGGAAATATCAACATATTTTATCTAGCACAGGAAATTTCAGATTTACGACAAGTTATCACACCAAAAATAAACGCTATCAAGTACGTGCTCACATGGTAACTCAAGATATTTTAAATCAGGAAAATGGTGGAATTTCGGAAGAAGATCTTGTGGAATTTGAAAATGGTAACGAGGAGTTTATTGATCGTTCTTTGTTTGACCCTTTGTTTGAAGATGCTCAAAGCAGCTTGGAGGGACGACGTTTTTATTTAGACCAAAAGTATCAATTAAAACAAAAGGACTCACTGGGGAATAATGGAATAAATATTGGCAACTCCATTTATATTGAAGACAAATACTATCATTACACACAAAATAGGAATGCTGCTATTTTTGGTGATGTATTTGTAACCTCAAACCTATCTGACAAAAACACATTTGAACATTTCTACACTTCGTTTAATGCAGAGTATAACAATAAAATATTAGGAGAATTATCGGCACAGTTGAGCTACAATTCATTTAATTATGGATACAATTCTTTAGTTATACTTAATGGACAAACCATCACCAATCGCCTAAAGGAATCTGTACTGTCATTTGAAGGAGGTTATAAGCATCAGCTTGGTCCGGTGGAGCTAAAAGCCAACCTTGGAATTAATGTCAGTGGCGACCTAGAAGGTAATTTTCTTGATGCTCAAGCCAACTATAGTATCAATGATGATATGCGTGCAACCGCCAGAATCAATTTAAATTCATCTGTTGCAGACTACAACTATCGACTTTATCAAAGTGATTATTTGAATTACAATTGGCAAAATAACTTTAAAAACCAACAAACTCAACAATTAGCTTTTGATTTCTACTCTATCAAGTATGGTGCTTTATCACTAGATTATTCCACCATAAACAATTACCTGTATTATGGAAACAAAGAACAACAAGGCGTAAAGCCTTATCAGTATGACAGCACAGTCAATTATGTTCGTGCTAAATATGAGAAAGAATTTAAGTTAAAAAACTTTGCATTAAACAATACGATAATGTATCAGCAAGTTTTGGATGGCGATCAAGTTCTCAATGTCCCTCAATTGAACATAAGAAATACCTTGTATTATGCCAATGAATTTTTTGAAAAAGCATTGTATTTACAAACCGGGGTCAACTTTAGTTATTTCTCTGACTATAATATGAATGCCTACGATCCAGTACTTTCAGAATTTTATGTACAAAATCAAAAAACATTAGGAAATTTTCCACGTTTAGACTTTTTTATAAACGCAAAAATTCAGCAAACTCGGCTATTTTTGAAAGCCGAACATTTCAATTCTGCCATGACCGGCTACAATTTCTATTCAGCACCCAACTATCCATACCGCGATTTTATTGTTCGTTTTGGTATTGTTTGGAACTTCTTTTTATAGTTTTACAGGTTAAAAAACACTTTTCTTTATTTTTTTTCAAAATTAATACAAAAAGTATTGTGAGTGTTGTAAAAGGGTTTTATATTTGCACCCGCTTTGCGTATGAATGCGCAAAGTTTTGATTTTAAGAGACGTTCATTAAACATATTGATTGACAGCGTAGAGATTA
>CBFIIL010000109.1:0-2495 GCA_965662485.1 Flavobacteriaceae bacterium
CAATATTCCCCCAAGGATTACACCGGAGACGGCACTAACCAGGTGTTTTCTGTGCCTGACTTGTGGTTTGAGCAGTCTGACGTTTATGTGCTGGTGGATGGCGTAGATACCGCTTGGACCCGCGAGGCAGGCGTTGGGATCAGGTTGGCTGCTGCTCCAGCTGATGGAGTTTCTGTAGTTATTTACAGGCAGACAGAGCTAACGCAAGATAAGAATTTTGCTACTTCTGGCAGGATGCCGGCTAATGAAGTGTCTGAGGGTTTTGATAGGCAAATCCTTATTAATCAGGAGGTTAAGGATAGATCTACGTTTTTGCCTCCTAATACGACTACTCAAAACAAGATAAACACAACTGTTGGTTTTGATGAAAATGGAGATCCTGTTTTAAGAACCGCTACTCAAGAGTCTACTCATTTAGGAATTACAGCTAGTGTTAATGCTGCACAAGTGTTTGCGAATTCTGCTGAAGAACAAGCTGGATACGCAAACGATGAGCGTGTACTTGCTGAAGCTGCGGCAGTCGCGGCTCAATCAGCTACACAAAACGTAGTTGGGGCCGTGACCCCTAAAGATTACGGTGCGTTTGGTGATGGATCATCACACCTTGCTAGCAGCTTATATTCTACGCTGACAGACGCTCAGGCGGTGTATCCGCGATGCACGGCACTTACAGAGGAAATTGATGGTTTAGCGATCCAGAAAGCGTGTGATACCGATGGACGGGTATTTATTGCCGATGGCACATATAAAGTTAATACGACTATACAGCTATTTAATAAAGGACAGATCATTGAAGGTGAATCAATGGGGGCTACTATCCTTGATGGGGGAGGGCTAGGGGCTGGCGTTAATATGTTTCAAATTAAGCCTGATGAGCAAAACTCAGGCAGAATGCCATCTACTTCAGTAGGAGCAAACAACTTTGGTGAGATCAAAAACCTTTCTGTAACTGGTCCTGGTAAAACATCTACTTCTAAATTTTTAGCAAATGACCCTGCTGTTGGCAATTTGTGGCAAGCAGAAGGCTGGAAGATTAACGATATTTACATTCTGAATTTTCATACCGGTATTGAGTTTAACTCAACTGCTAAAACTCAAGTTCATGGATGCTTGTTTAAAAACTGCACTAAAGGATTATTTTACACAAAAGGAAGCACTGCTACAAACAATACTCATTACGCGACTCAAGTTTCGTTTACGTCCTGCACGACAGGGGTGCATTTAAATAGTGGGCATTTAAGCTTAGTTATTGCAGACACTTCAGATGTTGACACTGTCATTGATCAGGATGGCGGTAGGCTTAAAGTTTCTGGGGGTCAGATTGAGGGAGCTACTGAAGTTATTAATGTTAATGACGGAAAGTGTATAGCTGAAAACATGAGGGTTTTGGGGTATGGATCGGCAGTAAAAATTCCATTTCATGCTTCCAGTCGTAGTGCAATTCTTGTAATTAATGTCGGTATTCCCAGTGATAGCGATGCTATTATTCACCTTCACGATAATACTTGCTCTGCTCTTGGGTTCCCTGATCTGGGCATATACAAGTTCTCCGATATTCCTAATGACGAAATCTATCAGGTAAAACTTTGGAATAATGAACTTGTTCACTTGAGTCCTTTTGGAATTCGACCTGGGCCAAATAATTACGTCTTAAATCAAAACTCTCGCGGATTTATTAATTATCATGTAAATGAATCAAACGATGCAGGAGATGATTTAAGGACAGTTATTTCTTCTGGAATTAGCACTAACAGCAATACCAGTAATGTTTTTAGTAACGCAACGTCTTATGCGGTTGGGGATCATGTGAAATTCCAATCTGGTGGAACGACTTATTATTTTGTTTGCATTCTTGCTTATACAGGAGGAGCTTCTTCGGAAACTGACCCAGCTTTAGTTGTAAACTCAAGTTCAGTTCCACATTTCAGCACTAATGATTATGCAAGGGTTTCGTTAATTAGAAAAAACAACTTAACTACAACCCTTCATGGAAGCCCTCAGTACGTTACCGGTATCGAAGATGTTGTTTTAAGCGAATCTCATACTGGCCCAAGAACTGTTGTTCTGCCTTCTATTTCATCTACTAAAGCAACAACTAACAATTCTCATAAAGTAACAATTATTGATAAAGGGGGGGATGCTGGCACTAATAATATTACGATTAACATAAACGGTAGCAACTCTTTTTCAGATGTTGATAATAATGGGAGTCCGGCAAACAACGTAAATAAAATAAACACTGATCACGGAACAGCAACTTTTGTTGGTAACGGCACAGTCTGGTATAGAATCTAACTAAACAAAACTATGAAAAAGCAAATCCTTGGAATTATTCGCCATCTTCTAACCTTTGGAGGAGGCTACCTTGTTGCACAAGAATGGCTTAGTGCTGACCTTATGCCTGAGCTTATTGGAGCAATTATGACAATCATTGGCGGTGTTTGGTCGATGAAAGCGCCTGAGAAAAAATCTTAACCATAAATTAAAATGACAAT
>CBFIIL010000110.1:0-2493 GCA_965662485.1 Flavobacteriaceae bacterium
TGAATAGTCAACCAATCGATTTTCTTGCTCCCAGATTCTAACTTTCCAATAATAGGTTTTCCCTATTTCTAAAGGATTTCCAGCATATTCCACGTCTGTTGATTTAGTAGAAGCTACTCTTCCACTATCCCAAACATCTCCATTATTGTTATCAATATCTTTTTTGTTAGACGCAACTAATATCTGATAAGCTCCTTGGAATTTAGAGCCTAAAGGTACGGTCCACCCAAACTCTGGTTTTAAATCGAATATCTTGACATCTGTACTTGGGTCACGTATCAACTCAACAGTTAAGTCTGTAGGTGCAGCTCTATATGCATTGCTGTTTTTCTTAATTAACGCATCCGTTTTTGCACGAAGTTTATCTGCAACAGCTATATATTTTTTCTTCCCAATTAAGTTTTTAATCTCTTTTGGGTCTTTCTCTAAATCATAAAGTTCTTCGACAGACTTATCATTAACATATCGAAAATATTTCCATTTTTTAGTTCTAACTCCTTCGCTTGGTGGAATTTCATCAAAATCCCAAATATGTTCAATTAGTACTGTATCTCTTTCAATTGTATTTGTCTCATGCTTTACAATAGGCAATAAACTTTTCCCTTGCCAAGTGGCTGGTGCTTTTACACCAGCAAGATCTGCAATGGTTTGTGTCACATCAATATTAAGCACCATATCATTAATATCTTGATGCTTATCCACTCGAGGATCAAAAACAATTAAGGGAACACGAATAGAATTATCGTACATCAACCATTTTCCAGCAAACTGACGCTCACCGAGGAAATAACCATTATCTCCCATTAAAATGATTACCGTGTTCTTGTCCAATCCTTTTTCGCTAAGTTTTTCACGAATTTTTTTGATTTCTAAATCAATTCCAGAAATCATTCTATAATAGCCTTTTAAACTATGCTGATACTTCTCTGGGGTGTCGTATCGCCATGTCCAACGCAGTCTATTGAATCCCTCACGAACCATTTTAGGTTGTGCCAAAAAGTACTTATCATCTCCCAATTCTGGATCTGGGATTGTAGTATCTGCCAATAAATTATCTGTAGTGTTTTGCCAGAAATATTGCTTTGGGGCTCCATCATGTGCATGAGGGGCACTAAAACTCAATGACAAACAGAATGGTTTATCGTTTGTTGCGTTTTTATCAATAAAATCAATTGCTTTTTGTCCCGTGTAACGTGTTAAATGAACGGTGTCATTGTCAATCGTTTTATAGAAGTAGCCTCTTTTATCTTTATAGCGATTGTTTCTATCGTAGGATTCATATTCATCAAATTGCTTGTCTAAATCGTTGTATCGAACACCGTATTTACCAAAAAAACCAGTGTGATATCCATTGTTTTTAAGAAGCGTTGGATATGAATTCGCCATGTATTCTTCTCGAACATTACCCGTTTGAAAGTTGAAATTATGTGAACGTTCGTACAACCCTGTGAAAATACTAGCTCTACTAGCTGCACAAATTGGCGTCGTCACGATAGCGTTATTAAAGTAGGTGCCGGATTGAGCCAATTTATCCATCTCTGGAGTTTGGGCAAATTCGTTACCAACATAACCAATGGCATCAAAACGCTGATCGTCGGTTAGAATAAAAATGATATTGGGTTTTTCATTGCTATCATGCTGGGCATTAGCAATATTAAAACCACCTACGATACTTAATAAAGCGAATAAATAGTTTTTCTTAAACATATAAAACTTCTTAATGGATTGTTTAATTGGGATTATTTATGTGATATTCAAGTTAATAAAATTAAAGTACTTTAAATCATAAGCTATCCTGCTGTGTCCTGAAAAACAAGTTGCAAAACAGGATGCGATTAGCAGCGGTTTGTGGCTTTGGAAATATTAGCAGAAAACCAATTTACCAATTATCAGTTCTAAATATTGATATTGGCAAGCCTGAATTAGTGTTTAAATTACTTTCAAAACAATCTTCGAAACCATATCTTACGGCAATAGGATTTTCTACTTTCGCGCTGTAAAGCAATATTCTTTTTTTGTCTTCACTAAAACTAACTTCTGCTTTGTAAAAAATTTTATCTGAGCCAGCAATGGTAAATCCCTTGACATCTTCACTTTCAATAAAAAAATCATTTTTTTGAAATTTAAACTTGAGCAAGGCTTTGTTCTTTTTTATGGACATACTTTTGAATGTACCGCTTCTGTAATTCAAACCCTTAAAATCATATTGCTTTGAAAGCGCGATGTCAGATAAACGATTGGCTATGCGTTCTTTTTTTGAGGGGTGAATATCATCACAATCACCTGCATCAGAAGTAATCACTATTTCAGTATTTTTAATATTATGTGCTATTTCTAATTGAGCTTCGCGAATCATATTTGCCTATATACCAGCAGATTTTTTATACTTGGTGTAATTAAAAGGTGCTATTTGCACAAAATAAAACGGAAGATTTTTGTTTTGCCATTGACTTCGCCAAGAACTAATTAAATCTTTCATATAATTATAGTATG
>CBFIIL010000111.1:0-2460 GCA_965662485.1 Flavobacteriaceae bacterium
AAGTGATGAGGTATTTAGAACTTGTTACTAAATCCATAGAAAAAGAAAAAGAATGGATTTACAACTTAGCAATTCTTAATTACCTAAACAACAATGAAAGCCGTTCAGCTGAGCTGTTGGAGTCCGTTATTAAAATGGATAAAGAGTTTTTCAAAGCATACGGCAATTTAGCTGCAGTATACCAGACAATTAATCAACCAAAAAAGGCAGAAAAGACTCTTTCTAGGCTAAAAGTTGCTCAAGATGTTTTAGCTGAAAAACAGAGAAAAGAGCAATTAGCTTTAGCTAAAAAGAAAGAAAAGGCCAAAAAGTCTGGTAAAACAGAAGAGCCAGTTGTAGCTGAAGAGCCACCAAAAGGTATTAGTATTGACCCATTATTATTGAAAGTCAAAGGAGATAGTAAGTCAGTTCTAAAGAATGAATCAATTACGGCTTTCGATGATAGAATGAGAAAGAAACTCAGAGAAGGCCAGGAGTATTACGATCAAGGAGTAGTCTTATTTAACTCTGGTGAATTTCCATTGGCTATAAAAGCATTTAAATCCTCTCTTAAGAAGTTTAATCAAGCAAAGGTTTCTCAGCTTACTCTAAGTTATGTGAATGCAAACCTAGCAATGTCCTATTTCAGAAGCCCTGAGAAGAGAGACAGAAAGAAAGTTATTCCTATTATAGAAACACTATCAAAGTCAGTATATGATGATAGAGATTGGGCATATAATATAGCCGTTATTCAGCACGGAATGGGTAATAGTGAAAAGGCTCTAGATTTATTAGAAGACTGTAATGCATTAGACAAATACTACTTACTTTCATACCAAAATCAAGTTGCTATTCACAATGATTTAGAGGATTTGAAAAGCGCTAAAAAAGCATTCAAACTCCACGAAAAATACAAAAATGAGTTAACAGAAATCTACAAAGAGTATGTGAAAACGGGAGTTAAAAATGAAAACGTTGATCTATCCTTTTTAGAAGGAGCTGTTTTTAGAGTTGCTTTAGGTGATTTTAGTGAGTTCAATATGCCTATTGATATTTATCTACACGATGATTTATTAACCATTCCTCTTGGTAATGACTTCTATTCGTTCATTTGTGGTAACTATAATAGTTATAGTAGTGCTGAAGCGTATCTATCTAAGGTCTTTAATAATGGATATGAAAATGCTTTTATCATTGCTTTTAAGGATGGTGTGAGAACGGATTTCGCCTCTGATTTCAAATAATTGACTAACACATTTATAAAATAAAAAAGCACATCAATTTTGATGTGCTTTTTTTATGATTAAAAAACTAGGTGAATTATTTACAAATCCAGCTTTCAGACCAAGAGTACTTGAATAGCGCTGATGAATCACCAGTTACAGTCTCAAATGATACTGTAGAGTTATTAATATCTTTCAATTCATCTCCACAAGTTTCTCTTACAGAAACAGGGCTTAAATAGCTGCTAAAGTCACTTGTTATTGAAGTAGGTAATGTACTGTTAACATATCCTTCTCCACTATATGAGTTTGATGAGGTTGAGTCTAAAGTACCATTAGAATAGTACTCAACTGTAAGACTTATGTCAGTTGTGCTTTGACAGTCCAAACAATCAGAGCAAGATGAAAGCACTACTGCTGATAAAATACTAAATGCAATTATTTTAAAATTCATATTGTTAAGGTTAAGTAAAAATTAAAATTCTAGGTGATTTGGAAACTCTAAAAAGCGTATCCTAATCTTATTTTGATTCTATATGTATCTATTTTTGCAAAATCTGTTAATCCAGGTAAGTCTCTATAAAATCCAGAAGTGAATTTTAAAGACTCATTACCTTTAGCTTTGACAATTACATTTGCACCACTTTCGTCAACTACACCATAATATCCGTTAGCAACATCAGAGTCAGGAGCGTTACCATCAAACGAATAAACGTCTCCAAATTTAGTTTGTAGGTAGAAATCAGGAGAAACGCCATTTGCAGCAGCAATTGTATTTACATTGTCTTCTACTTGATTAACATTCCATGTTTCGTTTCCATTGAAAACTCTTTCACTTCTGCTAACCATTTTATACTGAGGTCCTATTTGAACATCCAAAGAAAGTTTATCAAAGAATAACCACTGACGACCGATAGCAATACCACCAATTAAGCTAAACTCACTTGTTTTGTGAGAAACATCATGCCAGCTTAAATCGTTATTTGATACAGTTGTATTAGTTCCGTTAGGGTTAGTAGTATTTGCACCACTTGTACTCAATGACCCAAAGTTGTCTGCAGCTGGGTCAGTGTTTTCTGAACCTAACCATGGACCATCATAGGAGCCGAAAACATCGTTTTCGTATAAGCTTGGGTACATTAGATAGTTCATCGCTTGATTAGTTTCTAAAGCGGTATTATCATCAAAGTCAATTGTAGTTGACTGGATATTTACAAAAGGAGCAACATACCATCCTCTTGGAGGGTCGCCTATCTTT
>CBFIIL010000112.1:0-2321 GCA_965662485.1 Flavobacteriaceae bacterium
ATTGGGGATACCCCTCTAGAGTCATTTGATTGGCAAGACATAGTTTACCAAGAATCTACAAGCCATAGATTTGGAGTATCAGCATCAGGTGGAAGCGATAATGGAAATTATTATATTTCTGGTGGTATTGCTGATGAACGCGGTATTGTTGCAAATTCCAGTGTTAAATCAGGAGATTTAAGAATTAATTTAAATCAGGATTTAAATAAAAATTTAAAACTACAAGCAAGGGCTACTGCTTTCTTTACTGAGACAGATTTTGCAGAATCTGGTGATTTAATTGGAAGTTCAAATCAAAGTTTTGTTCGTAGTGCTATTGTTTTTAGACCTCTTGTTTCATCTGGTGTAGACGATTTTGTTGAAGATTTAGGAACTTCTAATCCATATTCATGGATTAATGATTTTTCTGATATTTCTAAAGAAAAACGTTTTATTGGTTCATTGGCGTTGACTTACACCCTTCCAGTAAAAGGATTGAGTTATCAATTTAGAGCGGGGGGTAATGTAAGAACAAAAGACAGAAGACGCTTTTATGGTAAAACAACCTTTCAAGGTAACAATGCCAATGGTGCATTACAACTCTCTGGATTAGATGCAAAAACATTTCAAGTCAACAATTTATTAAGATATAATAGAACGTTTAACAGAAAACATAGAATTAATGCCACAGTTGGGGTTACTTACGATGTTAGAGATATTCAAAATAGTGTTTATGCAGTTGAAGACTTTTTCACAACAGCTTTAACTACTGAACAACCCTATATTGGATCAGTTATAACGACACCATTAACATATCTAGACTCCAAACAACAAGTATATTCATTTCTTGGACGATTGAATTATTCATTTGCGAATCGATATGTATTCACAGCCTCCTTCAGACGTGATGGTGTGTCCAAATTTTCTAGAGAAAATCGCTACAGCTTTTTCCCATCATTTGCTATAGCTTGGAATATCAGCAATGAAAGTTTTATGAAAAACGTAGATTTTATTGATAATCTTAAATTGAGAACAGGTTGGGGACAAATTGGAAATCATGGAATTCGTCCTTATGGAACAATTTCAAATTATGGTATAAGCTCAGATGTTCAATATGGTACTCCAACAAATGGAATTTCCATTCCTGTACTTTTGAATAATATTGCAAATCCAGATTTAAAGTGGGAAACCACAGAGCAACTTAACTTTGGATTAGATTTTTCAGTTTTGGATGAAAGAATATCAGGAACCATTGATGTATATGATAAAACAACTAAAGATCTGCTTCAAAATATTCCAATTCCTACATCTTCAGGGTACAGTAACTTATTAATTAATAAGGGAAATATTTCTAACAAGGGCGTAGAATTAGCCTTAAATTTTGATGTTATTTCCAACGATAATATGGAACTATCAATTGGTGGTAACATTGCCTTCAATAGGACAAAAATTGAATCTATCGGAGTTCCAGCTGATGATTTTTACATTGACGGTGTTGCCGAACAACGTTCTTTCTTTTTTGGGAATAATATCAGTCGTGGACAAATTTTTCAATCCCCAGCCAATGTTTTTGTAGAGGGTGAAGAATCAAGTTTATTTTATGGCTTTGAAACAGATGGAATTTATCAAACAGACGATGCAGATATTCCTAGTGATGCTGAACCAGGTGATGTCAGAATTGTTGATCAAAATGAAGACGGCGTAATTGATGATTTGGATCGAACTTTTATAGGTAATCCTAATCCAGACTATATATATGGAATCAATTTAAACTTTAGATACAAGAGATTCAATGCAAGCGTTTTACTCAACGGTGTTAGTGGGAATGATATTGCTAATGGAAATCTGTTAACGATTGGAAACGCTCCTGGTCAATTTCAAAACATAACGAAAGATGCCTATTACAATGCATGGCGTCCAGACGCACCATCCAATACGCATCCTAGAATTGGCTACAATACTGTTGGTGATACTGCTATCACAGACCGTATCATCGAAGATGGTAGCTTTCTTCGTCTGAATAACATAACAATTGGTTATGATTTACCTGTAGAAAACAGTAAGTTATTTGAACGCTTTAATATTTTTGTTACAGCGCAAAATTTGCATGTTTGGACTAACTATAGTGGATACAATCCAGAAATTTCAAGCTTCTCTTATGATGGGTTGCGAAATGGAGTCGATTGGAACGGTTCACCTGACGCCAAAAACATTTCATTTGGTGTAAATATTAACTTTTAAAATTAATTAATGATGAAAGATTTAAAAATATTATTTGTTTTTGCCCTAGCAATTTTTTCTTCGTGTGATTTAGATGAAGATCCACCATTTTTAGATGAAAG
>CBFIIL010000113.1:0-2307 GCA_965662485.1 Flavobacteriaceae bacterium
GTCCTCATGATGAATTTTATTATGATAGAGGATTGGCCACAAAATATTGGTGGAAAACCAAGTTTTAGCTATATCGAAAACATGCCTGCCTTTGTGCCGATTATGTTTGAGCTCACTGTATTTTTTGCAGCGCATTTAATGGTAATTACATTTTATTTGAGAAGTAGAATGTGGCCATTTAAAAATGCTGAAAATCCAGACCCAAGAACAACAGATGACCATTTTTTGATGGAAATCCCTGTTCATGACAATGAAAAAAAATTAAAAACACTATTAACCAAAACAGGTGCAGTAGAAGTGCATGTGGTTGAAAAAGAAGCACATTAGACCTATGAAAAGTGTATCAAAAATATTCATTTTAGTATTGATTGGTTCAGCACTTTGGTCTTGCCAAGACAACAGCAGACCGAACTACCAATTTTTCCCAAACATGTATGCCCCCGTTGGCTACGAAGCTTATGGCGAATACGAGGTTTTTCCAAACAGTCAAGAAGCGTTACTTCCCGTTGAAGGAACTATTGCTAGAGGGTATTCGTTATATGACTATAAAAACACCAACGAGGGTTATGAAGCTGCGTTAAAAACCTTAAAATCCCCTTTAACGGTAACAGAAATTGATACTAAAAGAGGTAAAGAGCTGTATGATATATACTGTGGGATTTGTCACGGTAACAAAGGTGCTGGCCAAGGAAAATTGGTTAAGCGCGAAAAAATATTAGGTGTTCCTAGTTATGCAGATCGTGCAATAACAGCAGGAAGTATTTATCACGTTATATATTATGGTAAAAACTCAATGGGCTCATACGCTAATCTTTTAAACGAAGAAGAGCGTTGGCAAGTTACGGCATACGTTGAAGCACTTCGATCAGAATTAATAAAATAAAGAAAAACAAAACATAAATAAAACATGTATACGTTTTCAAAAAGATTAAAAATTACATCTCTTGTTCTAATCATTATTGGAGCAATTGGTTGGATTTCCAGTTATAATTCATCTCATCATTTGACTTTAGAAGATGTTAAAGTCTTATTAGCAGATGAAGAAGCACATCATGGTGTCTCAGAAGTTCACGACGATGGAGAGGCCCATGCTGCAATGATTCACTCAGCCAGCGAAGATGGTCATCTTCATGAAGAAGCTCATCATGATGATGAACACGCAGAACATGTTTTGCATCAAATGCACAACCGACCTTATGCGGCATTGTATGTAGCAGCGTTTTTCTTTATGATGATTTCACTTGGCGTTCTTGCGTTTTATGGAATTCAATATGCAGCGCAAGCCGGTTGGTCACCAGTACTTTTTAGAGTAATGGAAGCCATAACCTATTATCTTTTACCAGGAGCTATAATAGTACTAGGTATAGGGCTATGGGCTGGAGACCACCTTTTCATTTGGATGGATCTAGAAGTTGTTGCGCATGACGAACTTATTCAAGGAAAATCTGGATGGCTCAACAAAACATGGTTCGCTATAAGAGGATTGATATTTATTGCAGGTTGGAGTTTGTACCGTTATTTCTCTAGAAAATTCTCATTAGCGCAAGACCAAGCCGATGTGAATGATAATAGAAATTTCAAGAAAAACTTCAGAATATCTGCAGCCTTTTTAGTGTTTTATATTTACACAGAATCCATGATGTCTTGGGATTGGATCATGAGTGTAGATCCACACTGGTTCAGCACACTTTTTGGATGGTATGTTTTTGCAAGCATGTTTGTGAGTGGAATTACTGTTATTGCTTTGATAACAATTTACCTAAAATCAAAAGGGCTAATGGAATTTGTGAACGACAGCCACTTACACGATTTAGCTAAATTTATGTTCGCTATTAGCGTATTTTGGACCTATTTGTGGTTCTCACAATTCATGCTGATTTGGTATGCAAACATTCCAGAAGAAGTTACTTATTTCATCACAAGAATAGAAGACTATAAATTACCATTCTTTGGGATGCTTATTTTGAATTTTATTTTCCCATTCTTGGTACTTATGAACAGCGATTACAAGCGTGTACCATGGTTTATCGTCATGGCAGGTATTGTTATTTTATTTGGACACTATATAGATGTGTTTAACATGATTATGCCAGCTACAGTAGGAGATCGATGGTTTATTGGTGCTCCAGAAATTAGCGCAGTATTGCTATTTCTTGGATTGTTCCTTTGGATTGTGTTTTATGCTCTATCCAAAGCACCACTATTGCCAAAAGGCAATCCATTTATAAAGGAAAGCGAACAGTTTCATTATTAATTAAATTTTAAAGATAGTATAGTACAATGACTGGCTTATTAACAATATTAATA
>CBFIIL010000114.1:0-2245 GCA_965662485.1 Flavobacteriaceae bacterium
TTAATGCACAAATTTATATTGACGACCAATTGTGGGTTGGCACAGTGGAAATTCATTTGCAATCCTCGGATTGGTATGCCCATCATCATGAAAAAGACCCTGCCTACGACAATGTCATTTTGCATGTTGTTTGGGAGCACAACTCAGAGGTATTTCGAGCCGATAATTCTAGGGTTCCTACTCTTGTTTTACAATCCTTTGTGCATCCACAAATTTTAAATAATTACAAAGAATTAAAAACGAATATAAACAAATGGATAGCCTGTGCATCACAGTTTTCTTCGGTGAGTGATTTTCAGATTTCCAATTGGCTAGAACGACTTTATTTTGAGCGATTGGAACAAAAATATAAGCCTATTGAAAAACAACTTTTGGCCACAAATCAAGATTGGGAAGCTGTAATGTTTTGGCAATTGGCACGAGGTTTTGGCGCAAAAGTCAATGGCGATGCTTTTTGGAGTTTAGCTAAATCATTTCAATTTTCTATGTTTCGAAAACTTCAAAATGATCCTACCCAAATGGAAGCGTTGCTATTTGGCCAGTCGGGGTTGCTCGAAGACGATGTTGAAGATCCTTATTCTAGAGAATTGAATAAGGCATATTGTTTTTTAAAACAAAAGTATCAACTTTCTAATTTTGGAGTGCTTCCAATGCGGTTTTTTCGTTTAAGGCCACCTAATTTCCCAACCATTCGATTGGCACAATTAGTACAACTGTATCATAAAAATACACATTTGTTTTCAAAAATTATACAAGTAAATTCTTACGAAGAATTACAAAGAATTTTTCAGTGCAGTACATCAGATTATTGGCACACCCATTATAAGTTTAAAAAATCCTCTTCAAAACGAATAAAGCCACTTTCAAAATCCTTTGTTGATTTGCTTATTATTAATTCTGTTTTGCCCATAAAATATGCCTATCAACATGTTAATGGTCAAGATCAAGACTCTATAATTTCGATATTAAAATCCATTCCATCAGAGCAAAATGCTATTGTAAAAGGGTTTAATGCTCTTAAACCAATCTCAAAAACAGCACTAGATTCTCAAGCCTTAATTGAATTAAAAAACAATTATTGTGATAACATAAAATGTCTTCAATGTGGTATAGGTAGTGTTCTTTTAAATCGAAATGCTTAACTTGCAGTATGAAGTTATTTTATCATCTTTTATTCTATTTGCAACGCAATGGATTTCATGTTTGTCAGCGTATTGCCGATCGTTTTGGGATGCGTGCCAAAGTGGTTCGAACCTCCTTTATTTATGTTACTTTTGTGACTGTTGGTTTCGGATTTGCACTGTATTTGTTTTTAGCGTTTTGGCTTCGAATAAAAGATTTAATTTTTTCCAAACGCACCTCAGTTTTTGATATCTAAATCTATGGTCAACCCCATTGTAAAAATTTTTCGATCCAAACTCAATACAGCTGTTGTATTGCTTATTTTGGTCCTATTAATAGGTGTTTTTGGATTCAAAATCATATCTGATTTTTCTTGGCTAGATGCGGTGTATATGACTGTAATTACCGTCACAACAGTTGGATTTGGAGAGGTTCAACCTTTGGATCAGGAGTCAAAATTATTTACAATTATTCTCATACTCACGAGTGTGATTATTGTTGGTTATGCCTTAAAAATTATAACAGAATATATCATTTCAAAAAATGATGTCAACGAATTAAAACAAAAGAAAATGCAAAAGAAAATTGATGCACTTTCAGGCCATGTCATTATTTGTGGCTATGGTAGAAACGGAAAACAAGCGGCAAATAAGTTGGCTACACACCATCGTGATTTTGTGGTGATTGAAAAAGATGGACAAGTGGTTCAAAAACATCAAAATGACGCTACCCTTTTTGTAACTGGTAACGCTAACGAGGATGAGATTTTGGCCGCTGCAGGAATCGACAGAGCCTTTTGTTTAATCTCTGCACTTCCCAATGACTCTGAAAATGTTTTTGTGGTGTTGTCTGCCCGACAAATTAACCCAAATATTAGAATCATTAGTCGAGCGTCGCAAGAAACGACCTATAGTAAGCTCAAACTGGCAGGGGCAAATAATGTGATTTTGCCAGATCGTATTGGTGGCGACCATATGGCCTCGTTGGTGGTAGTACCCGATTTATTGGAATTCGTTGATAATCTATCGATTGTTGGAGATCAGACTATAAATATTGAGGAAGTTGCTGTTGAACAACTCTATGATACTTCCAAACAAAAAACCATTTTGGAGCTGGATTTACG
>CBFIIL010000115.1:0-2214 GCA_965662485.1 Flavobacteriaceae bacterium
CCCTGTAAAAAGGTCGTAAGTAAAGGAGCAGGAGCAGGCATTTTAAAAGACATTTGCCTGATGGAAAAGCTTACTTCAGAAATGGTCAAACGTACCCATTTGCCTGTTACAGTCAAAACACGCCTGGGCTGGGATCACGATTCGATTCGAATTGTAGAAGTTGCCGAAAGACTTCAGGATGTAGGTATTAAAGCACTTTCTATTCATGGTCGAACTCGGGCTCAAATGTATAAAGGCAACGCTGATTGGGGGCCTATTGCTGAAGTGAAAAATAACCCCAGAATGCATATACCAATTTTTGGAAATGGCGATGTCAACTCCCCAGAACGTGCTATCGAGATGCGTGATACTTATGGATTGGATGGCGCTATGATTGGTAGAGCAAGTATTGGTAATCCATGGTTTTTTAAGCAAGTAAAGCACTATTTTGAAACAGGAACTCACCTAGCGCCAATAAGTATGGCTGAGCGCGTAGAAGCGGCGCGTAGACACCTTAAAATGGCTATTGATTGGAAAGGTGAAGTACTGGGTGTTTTGGAAACCAGAAGGCATTATACAAACTATTTTAAAGGCATTCCAAACTTTAAACCTTATAGAACAAAAATGGTAACTAGCGACCATAGCGTAGATGTTTTCAAGACTTTTGATGAAGTAGAATCCGCTTTTGGAACTCATCAATTTGTCTAGCCTTAAATGTTTAACTTTTTAATACTCCAAGTGGCTATTTGCGAAGCTATTACACCTAAAATCAAAATTGTCCCAAATGCAATCACAAAATTTAATGGCTTTAAAACAACTGGATAGGCCAATGTGGGTGATATCATCAACAAATCAAAATACATTTGAAGAGTAATTAGAGTTGCTCCTAGAAAAAGCCCTACCAACCCCCCAAGAACAGTCATCATAGTTCCTAACATAAAAAATATATTTTGCAATTCATCTTTGTCAGCCCCAACACTATAAAGCGTTTTTAAATTCTCTTTTTTATGTAAAATCATCATCACAATAGAGCCTATAATATTAAACAATGCAATGATTAAAATAAGTGTGAAAATTAGATAAACAGCGACATGTTCTGTATTCAACATTTTATAAAGAGCATCATTGAGCTGAATCCTATTTTTAATTATAATTTTTTCCTTAAAAACAGAATTAAGCGCAGTTTTAATACCCTCTAGGTCCGATTCTGGATGGGTTATAATTTCGAGGGCGCTAATTTGATTTGGTTTTAAACCTAATAAATATCTTGCATTTTCTATGGAAGTATAGACCAAAGAATTATTCAATGATTCATTGATTTGAAAAATACCAACATTGACAACTTTCATGCTTTCAAAAGCTCCTTTGACCGACATGATTTGCCCAGTACCAGGTTTTGGCGCATACAATCTGATGATTTTTGTTAAATCATAAATTCCAAATCCAAGAGTGTTTGTAGCTCCCCAGCCTGACACGATATGTGGAAAATCTGGTTCCATCCATGCGCCATAGCTTAAGATTGAATCTATAGTTTGCTGAGGATAATTAGCATCAACGCCCTTTAAATCTAAAGCCAAATATTTGTCTTCACAACTTAATAAAACTTTGTCCTGAACGATTTCTGAAAATGAAATAATTCCTTCTATTTTATTGATTTTTTGTCGATGCTCAGATGAAATTTTTATGGTTTTTGTTTGATATGGAAAGACCTTAAAATCGGGATCTGTAAATGATGTAAATTCTAAACTAAATGCTTTTAGGCCATCAAATCCTGAAAGTACTACAAAAAGTGCTGCTGTTCCAAAAATAATCCCTAACCCCGCAACCAAGGTAATATAGTTAATCGCTTTGTTTTTACTTTTTGTAAATAAATACCGCTTAGCGATGTAGAACGAAAAATTCAATTATATCTTTTTTCTTTTTTGAAGCAATTCATCATTAAGAATAGGGTTGTCTGTTCCCTTAAGTGAACGATCAATTTGATCGATATATTCTAAAGAATCATCAATAAAAAATAGCAATTCGGGCATTCGGCGAAGTTGGTGTTTTGTGCGTTGTGCCAATTCGTGCTTAATAATTGCAGCATTCGAAGAAATCCCTTCAATTAAAATTTTAGCTTCTTTGATTGGGAAAATACTGAGATAAACTTTAGCAATGGATAAGTCAACAGTTACTTTAACTTTTGTTACCGAAATAATTACGCCTTGCATACCACCTTCTCTGGCAGCGCCTTGT
>CBFIIL010000116.1:0-2212 GCA_965662485.1 Flavobacteriaceae bacterium
ATGACAAAAGCCGCAGGATTTTACAATACCTTGCTTGAAGGTGATCAACCAGCAATTGTTATTGAATGTCTTAATGGCTACCGTTTAAAAGAAAAAAAACCAAATAATTTGGGTGATTTTAAAACTAAAATCGGAGTAGTTGAATGTGTCAAAAGTGGTAATGATATTACTATAGTTTCGTATGGATCTACACTTCGAATTGTAGAGGTAGCTGCAAGAGAACTTGAAGAAGTAGGTATTGATGTTGAGGTTATTGACGTTCAATCTCTAATTCCTTTTGATTTAAATCATGACATATCAAAAAGTATTGCAAAAACAAATCGATTGCTTATTGTAGATGAAGATGTTCCTGGTGGAGCTTCCGCCTATATTTTGACTGAAATTTTGAAGCAAAATAATGCCTATGAATTTTTAGACAGCAAACCAGAAACCCTTACCGCCAAAGCGCACAGGCCCGCATATGGTTCTGATGGAGATTATTTCAGTAAGCCTTCAAAAGAAGATGTTTTTGAAGCTGCCTATGGAATTCTTCATGAATCTGATCCAAGTTCATATCCAAAACTTCGTTAGAGGTTCTTTTCTGGTTGCACAAAACTTTCAAATATTGTAATATTACAGAATAACTATAAAAGTCTATTCTTTAATGGAACAACAAAATACCCAATCCTCCGACCCAAAATACGTACATATTGTAGAAAACAAGGAACTCTCTATTGGAGAAGCTCTTATCCCTGTCATTGCACTTATTTTGATGCTTTTCTACAATGTCTTTTTTGTATTTGGCGATGATGCCCTTAGTGGAAGTAATCAATTTATTCTACTACTAGGAGCTGCTGTGGCTGCTGTTGTAGGGTTTTTCAATAAAGTTAACTATCGTCAAATGATCGATGAAGTTGCCGAAAACCTAAAAACAACAACAGGGGCTCTCCTTATACTTCTTATGGTTGGTGCATTGGCTGGTACATGGTTGGTAAGCGGAATTATTCCTACGATGATATACTATGGTTTACAAATTTTAAATCCCACATTTTTTCTTGTAGCATGTGTCCTAATTTGTGCCATTATTTCTATAGCAACAGGAAGCAGTTGGACCACCTCTGCAACGGTAGGTATTGCACTGATAGGTATTGGCGAAACACTGGGGATTTCATTGGGAATGACCGCTGGAGCTGTACTTTCTGGCGCTTATTTTGGAGATAAAATGTCACCGCTTAGCGATACTACAAATCTTGCACCTGCTATGGCAGGAGGAGATTTATTTGATCATATCAAATATATGGCCATTACAACGGTGCCTACTTTTATCATCACTCTAATTCTTTTTTTAATCATTGGATTAAATTTGGATATTTCTGGAACACCAGATGTATCAGATAAACTTGAAGCCATTGGCAATGCTTTTTATATCTCTCCTTTGCTATTTATTGTCCCCATAATAGTTATTGTTTTAATTGTAAAAAAAACACCGCCACTGGTGGCCTTGCTATTAGGAACGCTTTTGGCTGGAATTGCAGCAATAATTGCACAACCCCATATTCTCTCTCAAATAGCTGGTGTAGAAACACTTGATTTTAAATCGGCGTACAAAGGGGTTATGCAAGCCATAACTGTTGATACTGCTATAGAGACATCCAGTTCAGAGCTTAATGATTTATTTTCTTCTGGTGGCATGAGCGGCATGTTAGGAACAATTTGGCTGATTATTTGTGCTATGGTATTTGGTGGTGTTATGGATGCCATTGGGGCATTGTCAAGAATAAGCAAAGCGCTTCTAAGTTTAGCGACTACCACTTTTGGGCTCTTTGCAAGTACAGTAGCCAGTTGTTTAGCATTAAATGTAACAGCTTCAGACCAGTATTTAGCACTTGTTGTGCCAGGAAAGATGTTTAAAAAAGCATATCAAGATAAAGGCTTAGCACCAGAGAATTTGAGTAGAACATTAGAGGATTCCGGTACAGTAACCTCTGTTCTTGTCCCCTGGAATACCTGTGGTGCCTATCAAAGTGGTGTGTTGGGTGTCTCTGTTGCAGATTACTTTTTATATGCATTTTTTAATTGGATTAGTCCTTTTATGACCTTAATTGTAGCAGGACTCTCCATTAAAATAAAACAAATCAAGAGTTAAAAATAGCATTTAATTATTTAGATAATTTTAACTTATAGTCAAATAAGAAATTATAATTTTGTAATTGAAAAATTGACCCAAATCGGG
>CBFIIL010000117.1:0-2129 GCA_965662485.1 Flavobacteriaceae bacterium
TGATGGTACTCTTGATTTTACAAAAATGAAAGGAACCATTGGGTATTATACTTATGATAGGTTTTTAAATATTTTAAACACATCCAAAGCAAACCGTTCGGTGACCAGTATGAGCTCTGATCAGCCGTGTAATCAATTTGATGTAAATTTACCATCGGATAATTTTGATGATGAAGACGATTCCTCTGGAGGAGGCTCAGCAGGAGGTGGAGGCGGATCTAATAATTGCACTGTAATTGTATGGAGCGTTGGCGACTTGACTTGGGTAACTGTACATTGTATTACCTATACCCAACGCAGTGCGTACACAGCCATGGCAAATGACTGCGACCCCAGTGGCGGTGGAGGACCAACCAATGGCGACCAAAACACCCCAATAAATGGTGGTGGGGACAACGAAACCGACTGTCCCAGTGGAAACATTGTAAATGGAGAGTGTGTGCCCACAACGGGTGAAGATGATTGCAATACTTTTGACGAAAGAATTGAGGACTTATTTAACACTGAAGGCGGATTTGTTAATGATCCTGCAGATCCAGGAGGAGCTACAAATAAGGGAATATCATGGATTGTTTGGAAACAAAATGCTAAATCTATATTAGGGGTAGATCCAACATTAGAAAATTTAAAAAATTTAACTGAAAGTCAAGCAAAATTAATATACAAGGCTAAGTACTGGAATCCTATAAAGGCAGACAATATTGATGATGGAGATTTGAGATGGTTATTGTTTGATTTTTATGTTAATGCTGGGAGTAATGCTGTTAAAGTTCTTCAAAAAACTGTAAATCAAATTGGTCTAAATGTTTCTATCGATGGTGTTATTGGCGAACAAACCTTATCAGCAATAAATAGTAGTGAAAATAAAATACTTCTCTATAACTTATTCAAAGATAATAGGCAAAAGTACTATAATGAAATTACTGAAATTAGTATAAATAGATATAAAGTAAAAAATCCAAACGCTAATGAGTCAGAGCTTCTTTTAAAAACTTTTAAGCGATTTATTAATGGATGGACTAACAGAGTTAATGAATTTATTGATAAAACAAATCAAAATTTTATAAATGTAAATTGTTAAATTAAATATTATGAAAAATATAATTTTTAAAGCCCTACTATTTTTTAGTTCAAACTGTCTTTTTTCGCAAGATATTAGTGGTAACTGGAGTTGGGAACTTCAAGATGGCAAACACATGACTGAAATTATTTTAACAAAAAATAATAATTCATTCATTGGATATTATTCCTCGTCGTTTTATAATGGTAAAAAAATAGATGCAACTTACTCAGAAAACGAAGTCTGCATTAATTTAAATAAAATTAGTACTAATATTTTTGAAGGAGATTTTGAAAGCCCATCGTTCAACGGCAAAGGACAAATTCGAATTATCTATATTCCAGCAACAACAAAAATAAAACTTGAAATTTTAAGTAGTGAGGGTGAATATTATTTACCTAACAATGTTTTTTTTGAATAAAAACATCCCTCACGTTGGCGCAAGCTTCCACGCTTGTGTCCTGTTCTAGATAAAAAAACCGTACTAAAAACTCAACAAAAAAAATCCTGAACCAAGTTCAGGATTTTTTTAACTTCAAAGTTTAGTTGATAAAGGTTTCAAAATTCTTTGTACCAATTGACACAATTTTGAGCGCTTTTGAATAATTCAGAAGAAAATTAACCGTTTCTTCTCGCGGTTTAAGTTGTTCAGAATTTGAGGGTTCTTGAGTGTAAAGTTTTGCCATTCGCAATCATTTTTATTATGTGATTTTTAAACATAACGCAAAACTTTTACTTTTATTGCATCTCCTCTAATTTATAAGACTAATATTGTGTTTTTCGATCATCTTACGAAGGTTTATCAAGCCATAACGCATACGTCCTAGTGCCGTATTGATACTTACCCCTGTATTTTCTGAAATCTCTTTAAAACTCATATCTTGATACATTCGCATCTTTATTACTGCCTTTTGATCTTCTGGCAATTCTTCAAGTAATAAACGTACATGATCCGAAATTTGTTGATCTACAAGCCTGTGTTCTGCATTCGCACTACCATCTGATAGTACAGAAAATATATCAAAATCATCATTATTTTTAAATTTTGGCATGCGATTATTTTTTCTGA
>CBFIIL010000118.1:0-2116 GCA_965662485.1 Flavobacteriaceae bacterium
GGGAGTTAACTAGACTTATTTATCCTAATTATTCTACAGACTATAACAACACTTATACTGGGGTTGTGGTTGATATGATTGACCCTATTGGAGGTACTGATCAAGTTACGGGATATACAATAAGACAAATAGAAGATGCTTTGAACGGTCAAACATCTTGGGTAAGTTGGAGAAATAATATAACTAATACAATAGAGAATGATACAGAAGAAAATTTGGAGGCGTTATTTAATTATTGGGATTAGTATATCCTTTATTACTTTATTTTTTAGCTGTGAGCAAGAATCTGATTGCTGGGTGGTAGGTGAGTTTGTATTTGAAAATAAAACTGCATATACTATTGAAACTCCACGTGGAATCATACAACCAAGTAACAAGTTGACAATTAAAAATGAAGGTTTAGGCCCCTGTGAGGTAAATGAAAAATCATATATATCACCTTTTAACGGTGGGATTACAATTACTTTTAACAAAACTAAATGCTTGCCTTTTAAAGGGGGAGCAAAAGCTGCTGAAGGAGAAGGGCCTGTAGGGATAAAAAACTACAAGAGTTCTAAAGTTGCAAATCTTCATTATAGATTTGAATACACATTTTCAGAAGCAGATTACGAAAAGGCTATAGAATGTGATTAAAATACATAATCTAAGTACAATAACAGATATCCCCGTATGTAAACACCTTAAAGTATGTAGCTTAAAAACCAGCAATAAAATAATCCGAATTTTATTTGGTTTTACCATAGAATACGGGGGGACACTTCTAAACATGTAGAAGAACTATTTGATAATTGGACAAGATAAAAATATGAATATGAGAAAAACAATAGTGTTTATACTCCTTTTAGCTATGCTGGGTTGTTGGGGAACAGATCAAGGACCAACTAGAACATATACCTATACAGTGAAAAATGAAAGTGGCAAAAACATTCAGATTAAAGCTTATCTATCATCATACCCTGATGTAACTCCTATAATTACTAGTCTTCCAATCGGCAAAGAAATTGTAAAAAAAAATATAGACCATCCACCCTATTTTGGTTATTCTTTTCAAGATTTTTTTGGAACTATGAAATCTCCCCGAGATTCTATGGTCGTTATTTTTGATATGGCTAAAATCGTCTCTTTTAACAATGAAAATTGTGATGATAACCGGAATCCATTAAATTTTTGCGAATACAGAAATTTAGAAGAAATTTTCATCTTCACAGAACAGGATTACGAAAATGCAGAACCTTGTAATGGCAATTGTGATTAAGACAACATGAAACAATATATCATCCCCTTATTGATTCTCTTTGTTGCTTTTGGAGGTTTTGCCCAAGAGGCAGCACTGCTTATGCGGCAATCAACCACTGGAGAGCAAGTGGCTTTTGAAGAAACACGAAGAATTACCATCAAAACTGTAGATGGGCAAAAGCATACGGGCAAGTTTAGGGTTGTTGACAACCATCATATTCAAATTAAAGATCATGTGATTCCATTGGATTCCATAGTGCTTATTCGCTCCAATTCAATGTTTAGGGCTATCGCTTCAACTGCTTTTTTTCTGTATTTAGGTGCCATTTCTGTTGGTGTATTTATCTCATTTGCCATAGCCACTTATAGTACAAGCGCCTACTTTGTACTTGTGCCGCTTCCCGTTGCTGTGTTTTATGCGTTTAAGTCTCCAAATTTTTCTAATGGGCATAAAACCAAAAAGCATTGGCAGTATAGCATCGTTAATTATTCAGAAAAATAGTTTTTGTATGCAACAACAAAATTTATTATGCAAAATTTCAAACATATTGTGGTATTAATTTTTCTCTTGTGTTGCATGTTGTCATTTTGCCAAGATTTTTCTAAAAACGCAATTTCAATTGGTGTTAGTCCATTTGTTTTTTGGGAAGACTCAACAAATGATGGTCTTGGTTCAAACCTATCAATCGGGTTTGAAAGAACATTTAAAAATAATAGACTTAAATTAAGTCCAATTTTTAGCATCGGAAGCTACAATAGTAAAGGAATTGATGATGCGCAAGATTTACAAGTGAGTTCCTACACATTAAGAAGTGTTTTAAACTATGACACCTTTAGGATTAATAGGTTTTCTATATTCATTGGGGGAGGGTTGGCATTG
>CBFIIL010000119.1:0-2110 GCA_965662485.1 Flavobacteriaceae bacterium
CAAGTAACGGTATTAACCTTAATTTCTTTAATTCTAGCAAAGAAAAAAGCCACGATTTCAAAGAACTACTACAGGCAGTTATTAATTGAATTGGAATCTATACCTAAAAAGGTAGAGAGTATGATTTCTATGAATGAATACATCGAAGATTTATCTAAGAAATTCGTTAATGCCTCTAACTTCTTATATCTAGGTAGAGGGTATAATTTTCCAGTAGCTTTAGAAGGAGCTCTTAAACTGAAAGAGATATCCTACATACATGCTGAAGGGTATCCGGCAGCAGAAATGAAGCACGGTCCTATTGCTCTTATTGATGAAGATATGCCGATTGTAGTTATTGCCACCAAAAAGGGGCACTATGAAAAGGTAGTAAGTAACATTCAGGAGGTTAAAGCTCGAAACGGTGTTGTTATCGCTATTGTAAGTCAGGGAGATGTAACGGTAAAAGAAATAGCCGATTATGTTATTGAAGTTCCAGAAGTTGCAGAGCCACTAGTGCCAATTTTAGCAAACATTCCATTGCAGTTATTATCTTACCACATTGCAGTTATGAGAGGGTGTAATGTCGATCAACCTAGAAACTTAGCGAAGTCCGTTACTGTTGAATAGGGATAGACCCAACTTTTAGATTAGAAAACTTCCTCAGTCAAATTGTAAATTCCTGTTATTGAGTTTTAAGTGTTACAAGTCACTTTCAATTTTCAATCAAACACTGTGAATTGGTTTCAATGTTGAATGTTAGAATACAACGATTCCAACAAGTACTATCTTTCTAATAGTACTACATTAATACATGTGATATTTCCGTGATTATATTCGATTTAATCGACTAAACCCAAACTTATGGGGGAATTGTCGATTAGTAAGTCAATACGTAAAAATCAAATATTTTTATTAAACTAATATTGTATTTTTAAATCATGAAATATCTGTCAATTTTAATTTTCACTTTAACTCCATTTATATCACTTTCTCCAAAAGTATATTCTGTTGAGTATTCAAATCAATCTGACCTGAAAGTATTTGTTGTAGAATATGAAAATCAATGTGATTTAAAAGTTTATAAAGTTGATTATCCTAATCAAACAAAAGGAAATAAAGGACATTGGTATTTTGTAGATTACCCAAATCAATCAGACAAGAAAATATATTTTGTTGAATATCCTAATCAATCTGATTTGAAAATATTTTTTGTTGATTATCCTAATCAGTCAGGTTGGAGAAATAAATCAAAACAACATTTGTTGTATTAGTAATTAGACCGTGACCGTGGTTTAGTTATAGATTAGTGTAATGAATTTTTCTTTCTTTAAATCAGAAAAATCATACTGATTTCAAGAGTTATTTCACAGAATTACGTTCGTTTGAAATAATTATTTGTTTTTATGGTGTATCTTATATTTTTCTTGATCTATATTTATAAATCATTCTTTTTTAGACCACATTTTTAAATTTTCTATTTCTTAAGGAATATTTTTAAAAAATTTATTTTTAAGTTAATCATCCAGTTCCAAAGAATAAATATTTTGTTCATCTTTTTTTTATTTACAGGTTGATTTTCATTTTCAAATTTGTGAAAATTTTCTTCGAATATTTCCCCTAATACTTTTAATGTATGAGGGTTTGGAGTAACTTCATCTTTTTCTATCCTTTGAATAGTTCTTTCTGATAGTCCAGATTTAATTGATAAATCTTTTTGTGAATATCCTCCTTTTAATCTTAATTTTTTAATATTATCTCCAATTTTCATATTGACAAATTTAAAATAATATTTGGGTGTTTGACACGACATTTTCACGACATCTCAACTACATCTAGATAACATTTTCACGACATCTTAAATAATTAATAAGAATTATAAAGGTTCATAAATCATTATATCTTTCACAACTGTTTTGAATTTTCTATTAATCCTATCTTCCCTGATCTTTCCTTTCTTATAAATTGAATGGATATAATTGTTTTTAAGAATACTATTTGTTCTTACACTTCTGTAACCTTTTTCAGTTAAAATATGTGATATTCTTCTATATCCAATTCCTCTTTCTTCTTTTAAGAATTTAATTAACCGATATAATTTGTTTTGGTAAGTGTTGTAATGTGACGATTT
>CBFIIL010000120.1:0-2108 GCA_965662485.1 Flavobacteriaceae bacterium
CAAGACAAAATGGAAGAAGCCAAATTGACTGCAGAACAAGATGCCAAGAAGATTATCATCAACACCATTCAACGTATTGGAACAGAAGAGGCTATAGACAATTGTGTTTCTGTTTTTAATATTGAATCTGATGATATGAAAGGACGAATCATTGGTAGAGAGGGGCGAAATATTAGAGCGCTTGAAGCCGCAACTGGTGTCGAAATTATTGTGGATGACACGCCAGAAGCCATTATTTTGTCATGTTTTGATTCTGTACGCCGAGAAATTGCTCGACTTTCTTTGCACAAACTCGTTACCGATGGACGAATACACCCTGCACGAATTGAAGAAATTGTTCGTAAAACTGAAAAACAAATTGGACGAGAAATCATTGAGGTTGGTAAACGTACAGTTATTGATTTAGGTATTCATGGTTTACACCCTGAGTTGATTAAAACTGTAGGGCGAATGAAATACCGTTCTTCGTATGGTCAAAATCTACTGCAACACTCCAGAGAAGTGGCCAAACTTTGTGGTATTATGGCTGCAGAATTAGGGATTAACCCAAAACTTGCTAAACGTGCAGGACTATTGCACGATATTGGCAAAGTCCCTGATTCTGAAACTGATATGGAAACACCACATGCCATTTTAGGAATGCAATGGGCCGAAAAATATGGCGAAAAAGCAGAAGTCTGCAATGCTATTGGAGCCCACCACGATGAAATTGAAATGAAGTTTTTACTCTCACCAATTGTTCAAGTGTGTGATGCCATTTCTGGTGCTAGGCCAGGGGCTAGGCGACAAGTTTTGGATTCCTATATCCAACGTTTAAAAGATTTAGAAGAAGTTGCTTTTAGTTTTAAAGGGGTTCAAAAAGCCTACGCCATACAAGCGGGTAGAGAATTGCGAGTCATTGTTGAAAGTGAAAAAGTTGATGATAATAACGCAAGCCGATTATCGTTTGAGATTTCTCAAAAAATTCAAACGGATATGACTTACCCTGGACAGGTTAAAGTTACTGTTATTCGTGAAACACGAGCAGTGAATATTGCTAAATAATTTTATTAATTAAACTAGTGAAAAAGCAGCTTTTTTTTTAAGAAAGTTGCTTTTTTTGTGTCCTTGGATGAAATGAAGTTATAACGTCTTTTAAATGGCTTTTATCCACGTGCATATATATTTCTGTAGTGGTAATGCTTTCGTGTCCAAGCATCACTTGAATCGCCCGTAAATCGGCGCCATTTTCCAAAAGGTGAGTGGCAAATGAGTGGCGAAAGGTGTGGGGGGAAATGGATTTTTGAATTCCAGCTTTTTGAGTAAACGTCTTAACGATGGTAAAGATCATCGCTCGGGTAAGTTGTTTTCCTCTTTGATTTAAAAAAAGAGTGTCCATATGCTGTGGATCAATCGTTAGAGACCTCCTTGCATGGTTTTTATACAAATTGATAAATTTTTGCGTCTGTTTTCCAATAGGAACAAAACGCTGTTTGTTGCCTTTTCCTGTGACTTTGATAAACCCTTCATCAAAAAACAAATCGGAGAGTTTTAAATTGGTCAGTTCACTTACACGCAAACCACAACTGTATAAGGTTTCAATAATAGCCCTGTTGCGTTCTCCAAGCGGTGTGCTTAAATCAATAGCCGCCACAATCTTGTCTATTTCCTTAACCGAAAGTGTATCGGGGAGTTTACGGCCAATTTTGGGTGCTTCAATCTGTTCTAGAGGGTTATCCGTTCTGTAGTTTTCAAAAATAAGATAATCGAAAAAACTCCTTAAACCAGAAATAACTCGCGATTGTGTACGCGCATTGACTGTTTTGGCCAATTCATATAAAAAAACTTGAACCGTTTCAAAATCAATGGTTGTGGGGCTGATTGTTTTTTTATGGGTTTCCAAAAATGAAATCAACTTTTGAACATCCATACGGTAACTGTTGATGGTATGCACTGATAAACCACGTTCAATTTTTAAATAATGTTCAAAATCTTGTAGGGCGTTGTTCCAATTCATGTGAATTTATGTATTATTTTTTTCGGTCACATGGAACATCCATGCGGTGATATTTTGATCGACAAAATTTTAGTTATGGATGTTTCACACCTCTAAAATACGAATATTTCAG
>CBFIIL010000121.1:0-2019 GCA_965662485.1 Flavobacteriaceae bacterium
TGGGATAAAACAATACCATAACAGCAGCTTTTTTTGCAGCTTTTATTACAGATTTATTGCGTTCCAACAATTCTTTTCGAAATGGAGGTGCCATTTTCAATTGTGAAGTCACACCTTTGAGCTCCAAATGTTTTATTTCTGATAATATTTTTTCAAATGCATCAAATCTCATATATTTCAAAACTAAATCAAACGCCTTTTATTTTATGCGCTATACGGTATTGTTTTTTTTATTTTTTATAAGTTGTCAAGATACTAAATCCGAAAAGAAAAATACACCCCAAAAATCAGTATCTGAAACTCAAACACTTACAACAGAAAAAGTAGAGAAAACATCAGAAAAACCTTTTCTTTTAACCGACAAAAATGTGATGGAATTTTTCTTGGAATATGATAAAATTCACAAAGAAGATAAAGTTCGAATCCATACAGATTTTGGCGAAATTGATATCAAACTTTTTGAAGCCACTAAATTTCATCGTTCAAACTTTATATATTTAACCAAAAAAAAATATTTCGATAATACTCAATTCTATAGAGTCATCAATAACTATATCATTCAAGGAGGTAATAGTGATGACCAAAAAACACTTAATAAGCGCAAAAAAATTGGACGCTATTTGCTTCCCAACGACCACAAAAAAGGGTTCAAACACGATAGAGGGATGGTAAGTATGCCAAGTAGTGCTGTGGAAAACCCCTACAAAATGGCCTCTCCTTTTGAGTTTTTTATTGTACAACAACGCGGGGGTGCACATCATCTGGATGGCGACTATGCGGTTTTTGGAAAAGTAATTCGAGGTATGGAGGTCGTCGATAAAATTGCTGCTGTTCCAACAGACAAAGGCGACTGGCCACAAAGCAATGTTTATATCAACAAAATTGAAATCATCGACTAAAATTAATTACTTTTTTATACATTGTAAGACTTTAATTTTACATTAAAACTATTAATGATGAACAAACAAAAACACACAACCAAGATTGTGCTTATTTACTTATGTATCTTCTCAATTGTTTTGAGTTGCAAGAATAACAAAAGCACAAGTAATGTACTACTACAAGAATGGACTGGGCCTTACGGCGGTGTTCCTGCTTTTGATAAAATGCAAGTAGCTGATATTCAGTCTGCTGTAGAGCAAGGCATGAAAGAAAATTTAGAAGAAATTGATGCTATTGCCAATTCTACTGAAGCTCCAACTTTTGAAAATACCATTGAGGCTATGGAACGTTCGGGATCAACTTTAGACCATGTTTTTACCTATTATGGGATTTTGAGTAGCAATATGTCTTCACCAGAATTTAGAAAAGTCCAGGCCACTCTTGCTCCAAAATTATCTGAATTTTCTTCAAAAATCAGTCAAAATCAAAAACTATTTGAGCGTATAAAAACAGTTTATGAAAATGCTCAAAAAACACCTTTAGAAGATGATCAACAACGCGTTGTAGACCTCATTTATAAAGGTTTTGCCATGCGAGGTGCTGCACTTGATGCCGAGAAAAAAGCACGTTATGCTGCCATTGACAAAGAACTTTCAACATTGTATAATACCTTTTCCGATAATGTTTTACACGACGAGGAAAACTATGTCACCTATCTTGATGACACCCAGCTTGGCGGACTTTCTGAAGGATTCATAAAATCGGCAGCAGCCATTGCCAAAAGCAAAGGTCAAGACGGAAAATATGCCATTACCAACACCCGTTCCTCAATGGATCCTTTTCTAACTTACTCTACCGAAAGAGCTTTGCGTAAGCAAGTTTGGACCAATTATTACTCAAGAGGTGATAATAATGATGAATATGATAATAAAGCACTTATTGCAGAAATTCTAAAACTTAGACGAGAGCGTGTAGAACTTTTAGGACATCAAAATTATGCCGAATGGCGTTTGCAAGATCGAATGGCCAAAACTCCAGAAAATGCCATGCAACTTATGGAAGCCGTTTGGCCCGCTGCCATCGCTCGAGTCGCTGAAGAAGTCGCCGATATGCAAGCTATTGCTAATACCAATGGTG
>CBFIIL010000122.1:0-972 GCA_965662485.1 Flavobacteriaceae bacterium
TTTACTGACCCTTTTCTTACTAGGGTATGGTTTTTTGTCCACCAAGCACCACCATTAGCATCTGTAAAACCAGCAGTAACATCATCCGTCCATGCATCCCCTGGATCTTCACCTATTTTTCCAATTAAGTCGATTAAGACACCATTTTTAGTAAGACCAATTGCATCATTACCATTCATGTATAATGGCGACGGATATTCTGGGGCTAATTGGTCAGCCATATTGTAAAGTTCAATTTCAATATAGCCAAACTCATTAGTAGAATTTGTATCACTGTTTGTAATTATCCAAGTAGAATATGCACTTAATGAACCTGAAAGTGTCATCTCATCACTTCCGCCACTTCCGTCAGTATTACCATTACCATTGGCATAACGAACCACTTTGTATGCTCCTAAGTCTACTGCAGATGAAGTAGGGTTGTATATTTCAATAGCTTTGTTGTTTGATGAACCTTCAACGTACTCAGAAATAAATAGCTCGCTACAATCTTGTGCGATAAGACTAAATGAGAATAATGAGGCTACAAAGAATAAAATTTGTTTCATAATGAATTGAATTAGTTAAGTGCTTCAAATTTAGTGTAATTTTAGATAAAATGGTAGTAATATCTGATAAAAAATAGCTTTTATATATTGAAAAAATATCATCTGATTACAATCAAATAATATGATAAGACAATTACAATTTAATTATATTTACAAAATATTCAATTTAGCATGTCTGACAGCTTAGTAATTATTCCAACTTACAACGAGAAAGAAAATATCGAGCGGATTATACGTAAGGTTTTTTCATTTGAAAAAGCGTTTGACATACTCATTGTTGATGACGGCTCTCCTGACGGCACAGCTCAGATTGTAAAATCACTTCAAAACGAATTTAAAGGTTTGCACATTGAAGAAAGAACTGGTAAGCTTGGTTTAGGAACGGCTTACATTCACGGCTTTAAGTGGGCACTAAAAAAGAACT
>CBFIIL010000122.1:982-2018 GCA_965662485.1 Flavobacteriaceae bacterium
TTTAGCAATTGGCTCACGTTACACAAATGGTGTCAATATTGTGAATTGGCCAATGAGTCGATTACTAATGTCTTTCTTTGCTTCTAAATACGTGAAGTTTGTAACGGGCTTGCCAGTAAATGATTCCACGGCAGGTTTTATTTGCTACAAACGGTCAGTTTTAGAAACCATCAATTTGGATAAAATCCAGTTTGTAGGTTATGCTTTTCAGATTGAAATGAAGTTCAAAACATGGAAGTCAGGTTTTGATATCATAGAAGTTCCAGTTGTCTTCACTGACCGAAAAGAGGGCTATTCAAAAATGGATACCTCTATATTTTTTGAAGCTTTCATCGGCGTTATCCAGATGAAGATTAGAAGTTTATTCACCACACTCAAACAAAAACCTCATGCCTAGCACGTTAATTCGAAATGCCCAAATTGTCAATGAGGGTCAAATTTTTCGTTCAGATGTGTTTATTAAAGACGGTTTTATTGCACAAATTAGTAATACCATTGAGGCTTCTGCTGATATAATAATTGATGCAGATGGCAAATACCTCATTCCCGGTGTTATTGACGACCAAGTTCACTTTAGAGAGCCAGGTCTAACTCACAAAGCAGAAATTTATACTGAATCCAAAGCGGCTGTTGCTGGAGGCATAACATCCTTTATGGAGATGCCCAACACCAATCCTCAAACACTTACTCAAGAGTTGCTCGAAGAAAAGTACAAAAGAGCAAGTGAGGTGTCATTAGCAAATTATTCCTTTTTTATGGGTGCTTCAAATGATAATCTTGAGGAAGTATTAAAAACCAACCCTAGAAATGTTGGGGCAGTAAAAATATTTATGGGCTCATCAACTGGTAATATGCTGGTAGATAATAGAGCGGTTCTAGAGAAAATATTCAAAGAATCAAAAATGCTTATTGCCGTACACTGCGAAGATGAAGAAACTGTTCAAGCAAACGCAGAATTAGCAAGGAAGCAATTTGGTGAAGATGTTCCAATCAGCCAACATCCTATAATTAGAAGTGAAGAGGCCTGTTATAAATC
>CBFIIL010000123.1:0-2008 GCA_965662485.1 Flavobacteriaceae bacterium
TATTAATATTGTTAATAAGCCAGTCATTGTACTATACTATCTTTAAAATTTAATTAATAATGAAACTGTTCGCTTTCTTTTATAAATGGATTGCCTTTTGGCAATAGTGGTGCTTTGGAAAGTGCATAAAACACAATCCAAAGAAATAAACCAAGAAATAGCAATACTGCGCTAATTTCTGGAACACCAATAAACCAACGATCCCCAACAGTAGCTGGCATAATCATATTAAACACATCAATATAGTGTCCAAATAATATGACAATACCTGCCATGACGATAAACCATGGTACACGCTTATAATCGCTGTTCATAAGTACCAAGAATGGGAAAATAAAATTCAAAACAAGCATCCCAAAGAATGGTAATTTATAGTCTTCTATTCTTGTAATGAAATAGGTGACTTCTTCTGGAATATTTGCATACCAAATCAGCATGAATTGTGAGAACCACAAATAGGTCCAAAACACACTAATAGCAAACATAAATTTAGCCAAATCATGCAAGTGACTGTCGTTCACAAATTCCATTAAACCTTTTGATTTTAAGTAAATTGTTATCAGAGCAATAACAGTAATCCCACTCACAAACATGCTTGCAAAAACATACCATCCAAAAAGCGTACTGAACCAGTGTGGGTCTACACTCATAATCCAATCCCAAGACATCATGGATTCTGTGTAAATATAAAACACTAAAAAGGCCGCAGATATTCTAAAATTTTTCTTGAAATTACTATTATCATTTACATCAGCTTGATCTTGCGCCAATGAAAATTTTCTAGAAAAATAACGGTATAAACTCCACCCTGCTATAAATATTAAACCTCTAATAGCAAACCAAGTTTTATTCAGCCATCCTGATTTTCCTTGAATAAGTTCATCATGTGCTACAACTTCTGGATCCATCCAAATAAATAGATGATCTCCTGCCCAAAGTGCAATTCCTAAAACTAGTATTGCCCCTGGTAAAAGATAATAAGTTACAGCTTCCATTACTCTAAAGAGAACAGGCGACCAGCCCGCTTGTGCTGCATACTGAATGCCATAAAACGCAAGTACTCCTAGTGAAATCATCATAAAAAAGAATGCTGCCACATACAATGCCGCATATGGTCTGTTGTGCATTTGATGCAAAACATGTTCTGCATGTTCATCATCGTGATGTGCTTCTTCTTGATGATGTTCACCTTCCTGAGATGCATGATCCGTAGCACCATCAGTGTCCTCAGTGTCGTGAGCTGAAGCAGCACCATGGTGGGCATCTTCTTCTGCCAAGAGAACTTTAACATCTTCTAAAGTCAAATGATGAGATGAATTATAACTGGAAATCCATCCAATTGCTCCAATAATGATTAGAACAAGGGATGTAATTTTTAATCTTTTTGAAAACGTATACATGTTTTATTTATGTTTTGTTTTTCTTTATTTTATTAATTCTAATCGAAGTGCTTCAACGTATGCCGTAACTTGCCAACGCTCTTCTTCGTTTAAAAGGTTAGCGTATGAGCCCATTGAGTTTTTACCGTAATAGATCACATGGTAAATACTTCCTGTTGTTATCGCACGATCTGCATAACTTGGTACTCCTAATATTTTTTCACGCTTGACCAATTTTCCTTGGCCAGCACCTTTATTCCCATGACAAATCCCACAGTAAATATCATAAAGCTCCTTACCTCTTTTGGTGTCAATTTCAGAGACTTCTAAAGGAGATTTTAAGGATTTTAATGCTGCTTCGTAACCTTCATTGGTATTATCATAATCATATAAGGAATATCCTCTGGCTATAGTCCCCTCAACAGGCAATAATGCTTCTTGACTGTTTGGGAATACCTCGTATTCACCATAAGCCTCGTAGCCAACAGGCTCATACATGTTTGGGAAAAATTGGTAGTTTGGTCTGCTGTTGTCTTGGCAAGACCAAAGTGTTGAACCAATCAATACTAAAATGAATATTTTTGATACACTTTTCATAGGTCTAATGTGCTTCTTTTTCAACCACATGC
>CBFIIL010000124.1:0-1977 GCA_965662485.1 Flavobacteriaceae bacterium
AACATACCACTCGTTAACATAAACTCTCAGCTTAGCCGCTTACAAACAAATAAAACGAACTATATTCACTGTGCTGGAGGGTACCGTTCTGTAATTGCTAGTTCTATACTTAAATCTAGAGGTATTCATAATTTAGTAAATATAGAAGGTGGTTTTTTAGCTCTTAAAAATACATCGGTGCAAATCAGTAATTTTACTTGTCCCTCAACAATAAATCAATAGATAACAAACACTTAGCTTTAACAAAAAATAAATGCAAAATATCAGTAAAGAACAATGGAAACAATTGGTCAACATAGATCAATCAATAATTTTAGATGTGAGAACTCCAAAAGAATGGAATGAAGGAATTATTCCTAATGCGATAACATTAGATTTTCTAAACATTGAAAGCTTCAAAAATCAGCTAACAAATTTAGATATAAACATGACCTATTTTGTGTATTGTAGGAGTGGTAATAGAAGTAGTCAAGCATGTCTGCTAATGGATCAATTAGGATATAAGAAAACTTATAATCTTAATGGTGGTATTTTATCTTGGGATGAGGCTACAATACCTTATAACAGCTAAAATCAATTTAACCTTAACTTTTTATTTTATGAATTTAATCTTCGAACCATGGCCTTGGTACGTAGCAGGGCCATTAATTGCATTAGTAATGATATTGTTTTTAATATTTGGGAAATCATTTGGTGTATCATCTAATTTAAGAACGATATGTTCTATCGCAGGAGCATCTAAAATGAGCACTTTTTTTGATATTGATTGGAAATCCCAAGCCTGGAATCTATTTTTTTTAATGGGCGCCATTATTGGTGGATTTATTGCTAACCAATTTTTAATGACAGACAATATTGTTTTACTTAACCCTAAAACAATAGACAATCTAAATTCTTTAGGAATTGATTATACCGAAAACTCTTTCGTTCCTGAATCTTTATTTGGCATGAGTGCTTTATCTGAAATCAGCTCATGGTTGTTTTTAGTAATTGGAGGAGTGTTGGTTGGTTTTGGAGCTAGATATGCGGGCGGATGTACTTCTGGACACGCCATTAGCGGATTAAGTAATCTACAGATTCCTTCACTTATTGCAGTAATTGGCTTTTTTATAGGAGGTCTGGCAATGACTCATCTTATTTTACCATTAATTTTAAGCTAAAGCTATTTATATGAAATTCATTAAGTTTTTATTGTTAGGAATTGTCTTTGGGATTGTAATGACCAAAGCAGAAATCATCTCTTGGTATCGCATTTATGAAATGTTTAGGTTTGAATCATTTCACATGTATGGAATTATTGGTTCTGCCGTTATCATAGGGGCTACATCCGTAGTTTTAATTAAACGATTTAAAATTAAAACACTATTTGGCGAAAATATAGTATTTAACCACAAAGATAAAAGCATAAACCGCTATCTTATTGGAGGAACTATTTTTGGTTTAGGTTGGTCAATGACAGGAGCCTGTCCAGGCCCATTGTTTGTTTTAATCGGTTATGGTACGTGGTCTATTTTTATTGTTATAATTGGAGCACTTTTAGGCACTCTCTTTTATGGGTTAATTAAGCATAAACTGCCACATTAAAGTCTATTAAAATGAAGAAACTTAGCATGCTTTTAAAAAAGTTCGAAATAAGAGCCTTTAGGCCCACCAAAGCGGATTTCATCTCATTTTGAAATAGTAATCCAGTTTTATTAATGAGTTAAAATTTTTAAATAACTTTTCTAAAAGTTAATTTTTATTAATTCTTCACAATAAAGAGTTTTGGAAAACCAAATTTAGTGTGTAATTTGCAAGAAGATAAACAAAAACAAAAATAAGAAATAGCGTACCCCACTTGGCACCCCAAACAAAAAAATCCTTGCAAATAATTGATTTACAAGGACTTATTTTGAAATTGGCGGTCTGGACGGCACCCTATACCTATTCATTCTAATTCAAGTTATTTCAACTCAATTCAGTAATATCTTGAGTAAA
>CBFIIL010000125.1:0-1899 GCA_965662485.1 Flavobacteriaceae bacterium
TTTATCTAAACATTCTTTGTATCAAGATTTTCTAAAAATAGCAAGCGAAGAAGAGAGAGCATATAAGGTTATTGCAACCGTTAGGAATCCCCTAGATCATATTGTTAGCGTTTATAAAAAATATAAAGAAAACGTAAATGATATTTACACCAAAAAGGAATTATTAACTAAAAACGGAGGGTTTGTAAGTCAAAGAGACGCTAATATTTCGAATACGCTACGAAAAGAAAATAAATCGTTTGAATGGTTTTTGAAGACCCGATTTATTGTCCCTTATGATAATTGGATAAGTTGCACAAAAAAATATTGCGATTTCATTATTCAATTTGAAACCCTTCAACAAAGTTTTAAGGAAGCCCTCTTGTATTGTGGTGTGGAGCCCAAAAGAATGCTCCCTTTTGTTAATAAAACTCCAGATAAAAAACCATTTGAAACCTATTACCAATCCGATGAGGCTCAAAAATTATCCATGTATATTGTTGGACCATTTATGAGAGAACACAACATAAAATTTCCTGAATATTGGAGCTATAAGAGAGTCCCCACTATAGCAATAGGGCTTTTTAAACTACTGTATATATTTAGAAAATTTGTTTGGAAAAGAACCAGTAGAGTTGAGATTAAAGGTTCTCATGTATTTTCCAACTTACGCAAATAATCAATAAAAGATTAAAGGTTCTTGAATTCAATAGCAGGATATTTTACCTTTTTTGCTATGCAAACTTGCCCTTCTTGTAATGACGGAATAATTTTATAAAGGATTCGCTTTAGAAATAATTTAAACGGATTGGTAGAAAGGTTTGCACTAGTGTAATAGGTTTTTTCAATTTCGAAACCAAGGCTCGTTAATAATTCTTTAGTTTCTGAAACTGTATATTCTCGCCAGTGTATTCCAACAATCTTATTTTCAGTATCGCTTAATTGTTCAAAGAAACAGGATATGGGGTGAGACGTGCTTTTACCAAAAAGCAGTTGTACCCGTCTTTTTAATGAAGCTTGGTTTGGCATTGCTAAATAAAAACAACCACCAGGCTTTAAAATTCTATTCACTTCTTGAATACAAGGAAGTGGGTTGAAATTAAGGTGCTCCAATACTTCACACATAATAACAGCATTAAACTGATTATCCTCATAAGGAATTTTGCCATTATCTAAATTTATTGATGAAAAATCGATGTTATTTTCAGCGTACAAATCTTGCAACCTTTTATTGGATAGAAATTCTGGAATTTCGGTGGCAGAAACATTATAATTAAGTTTTGAGAGGCTAATACTAACCACCCCTAAGTAGGCTCCTATCTCCAAAATGGATTTGTCTTGTCCAGTACCGATTGTTTGGACTACATCATAAACGGTTCTGCTGTATTCTGACTTATGAAGGTTTAAATAAAAAAACTCTTTTTCACCAAGACCCCTATCCAGAAGATCAATTTTTCTTGTTTTATATGTTGATACTAAATCGTAAACGTATTTATCGATTTTCTTTCTAGACATTGACATCAGTAGTAAATGTTTTTCTGTAAAATAATAGAATGATCGTTGTTCCTGTGAAGATAGAAGCGTCAGCAATATTAAACACCGGTCTAAAGAAAATAAAATGATTCCCTCCAACCACAGGAAGCCATTGTGGAAAGTGTCCGTTTATTAGTGGGAAATAAAACATATCGACTACTTTTCCCTGAAGAAAGCCTGCATACCCCCCTTCAAAGACTGTTGCCAACTGCCCATAACTTTCAGAGAAGACTAAACCATAAAAAGCACTGTCAATCATATTTCCAATTGCTCCGGCCAAGACTAAGGAGATACTTAAAACAACTCCTTTTTTAACATCGGTTGTTGCTATATTTTTTAAATATATGGCTATCGCTACAATCGCAACTAATCTGAAAATACTGAGCA
>CBFIIL010000126.1:0-1872 GCA_965662485.1 Flavobacteriaceae bacterium
CATCAAAATAAATTGAACCATTGGCCTCATAAGCAAAACCGTTGTCAATAATTTCTTTTATAATTTCAATTTGTTCTACAATATGTCCTGTAGCTGTGGGTTCTATACTTGGTGGAAGAAAATTGAAAGTATTTAGAATGTTGTGAAAATCTACAGTGTACATTTGAACTACTTCCATAGGCTCTAGTTGTTCTAATCTTGCCTTCTTTGCAATGCGATCTTCTCCTTGGTCTTCATCATTTTCTAAGTGCCCTGCATCGGTAATGTTTCGAACATAACGGACCTTGTAGCCTAAATGTTTGAAATAACGAAAAATCATATCGAATGACATAAAAGTCCTTACATTTCCTAAATGAACGTTGCTATATACTGTTGGGCCACAAACATAGATTCCAATATGACCTTTGTTTATAGGCTTAAAAGCTTCTTTTTTTCCAGTAATGGAATTGTAAATTTCGATTTTATGTTCCTCAAATAATTTCATTTGACAGCAAATGTTTTAGAATTTTGTGCTTAATTGAATGTAATCCAAAAACTCTCTTTTAGTTTCTTTATTTTTGAATTTTCCACCAAATTCACTTGTTACTGTACTGCTCTCTATGTCTTTTATTCCTCTGGAATTAACGCAAAGGTGTTTGGCGTCAATTACACATGCAACATCTTGCGTATTTAAAACGTTTTGAAGTTCTTTTACAATTTGAATCGTAAGACGTTCTTGAACTTGTGGTCTTTTTGCATAATAATCTACAATTCTATTCATTTTGGATAATCCAACGACAGTTCCATTTGAAATATAAGCCACATGCGCTTTTCCAACAATTGGGAGTAAATGATGTTCGCAAGTTGAATAAACTGTAATATTTTTTTCGACAAGCATTTCACCATAATTGTATTTATTTTGAAATGTAGAAGCTTTTGGTTTTTTATCTGGGTCAAGTCCACCAAAAATTTCATTAACAAACATTTTTGCAACTCTGTTTGGAGTGCCTCTTAGACTATCATCGGTAAGATCCAACCCAAGTGTTTCCATTATGTGTTTGACATCATCTTTTATGATTTCAATTTTTTCTTCATTGTTCAAAAGAAAAGCATCGTCACGAATTGGTGTATCGGAAGATGTTCCAATATGATTGTCTCCAAGGTTGTCCGCTTCAGTAGAGTTTATCTGTATTCCCATTAATTTGATTAAATAATTGTATTCTAAATTGTAATGACAAAGATAGTTATTTTCTCTCTTCGATGTTGTAATTTATGATTATTAACAGATTTTTAGAGATTATTGAAAATATTTTTTTAACTTTATGGGGTAAGGATTATTAATTTAATCTGAACAATCAAACCAATTTTACTACACTAGTAAATTTTCGAGTCTTTCTTGATGATTTTCTTTTGTGAGCCAATTTAACTTTTATGAGAGCATTATTTTTCAATATTGTCTTTTGTGCATTATTTACATTTTCCTGTTTTGGACAAAATACCAGTGCACAAAAAAACACTTTAGGTGTTATTAAATTCAACACCAATACAAAAACTCCATTTTCCGATGATGAGCTCAATAAACTTCAAGAAGTTTATGGCGCAGCTCTATCTAAAGAAATTCTCAATCGTCCAAACCGTGTTTTAGGCATTAAAGAAATTCTAAGAAACAGAGTTGTCATTAATAAATTTTCTGAAGCTGATCACAAAAAACCATATCCGCTACTCTCGGAAGTTTCTCTTTTTAATGCCTTTGTTTCTAATCTTAAAAGAGATCAATTTTTTGACCCAACAACTTTCAATCCGTTGAAATACAACTTTCCTTTTCATCGAAAAGGGTATCAATACTACAGAGTCGATAAAACCGACTACTTCATTTTGATTAAGCCACAACAT
>CBFIIL010000127.1:0-1831 GCA_965662485.1 Flavobacteriaceae bacterium
TAAGCCAATTCCTGCTGGAATTACTGCGCTTTCAGTAATGAATAGCTATGTAGAAGCCGTTGGAGGAAAAGAGGCCTTAGAGGCTGTTGAAACTATGCTTTTTAATGCTGATGTTACAATTGAAGGTGCACCTTTTAAACCCACTGCCGTAATGAAATTTATGACACCAAACAAAATGTCTATGGAAATGAGTATTGCTGGTATGGGAACAATTATGAAGCAAAAATTTGATGGAACCACTGGCTATCAAGAACAACAAGGGATGAAACAACCAATGGGTGAAGACGAAATTGCAGAACAAGCCAGTCAAAAAGGATTATTCCCAGAACTGCATTACTCTGCTGAAGAGGTTGAACTGGTAAGCTTAAGTGATTTGGACGGTACAGATGTATACAAAATCAAAGTGAACGGAAATAAGGAATCCTTCCGTTATTATGATGCTACTTCTGGATTATTGCTAAGAGAGGAAGCTACTGAAGAAGCTCAAGGTCAAACATTTACCTCTTTAAAAGATTACTCAGATTATAAAGAAGTCAACGGTGTTTTAATTCCTTTTGGACAAAAAATCGCTACAGGACCACAAGTAATTGGTATTAATGCCAGTGAAGTTTTAGTAAATTCTGGAGTTACTGAAGAAGATTTTAAATAAAATCAATTCCCCTGATAAACTAAAAAGACTGCCGCGAGGCGGTCTTTTTTTTTGACTAATTTTTATTAGCTAGATAAATGCCACTTAAAATAACAATAGCTGCACATCCTTGAAGCCATCCAAAAACTTCGCCATCCAATAGCCCCCAAAATAAGGCTACAATAGGCATCAAATACGTAACAGATGACGCAAAAACAGGTGTAGAAATTAGTATCAATTTATTGAAAATAATTTTTGCTAAAGCAGTACCAAAAACAGATAACAACACAACACAACCAAGAGATGGTAAAAAAGTTTCAGTTTGCAAGGTCGATGCATTAAATCCATTTGAAAACCATAAAACCAATAGTGCTGGAATAAAAATGACAATAAAATTGGCCGTTGCAATAGCAACAGGTGGCACTTCAAATAAATATTTTTTTATGACATTGACATTGACAGCATACATCAATGTAGCCAAAACTATAAACCAAGCGTACCAATAATTTTGATTTGGATTGAGGTCTGCGCCTTCCAAAATCAATAGTGAAGCCCCTACAAATCCAAGTAAAACTCCAAAAATTTGAAAACGATTCGATTTAATTTTAAAAATAATCAACCCTAAAAGAATTGTATTCAAAGGCACTAAAGAATTTAAAATTGATGCTACAGTACTATCAACTTCAGTTTCGGCAAAAGCGAAAAGAAAAGAAGGGAAAAATGTTCCTAAAAAACCTGACACTGCAAGCCATTTCCATTGTGCTTTTGAAATTCCTTTTAGCGTTTTATATCCAATACAAAAAATAAAAATACTGGAAATAACAATTCGATAGCTCCCCAATTGAAGCGGCGATAAACCCAATAGCCCTTTTTTTATAAGAATAAAAGAACTCCCCCAAATTAGAGATAATAAAAAAAGAAAAAACCAGCGTATGTTTCTAGTTGACATTCATTTTATTTTGGACTACAAAGTTGAATAAATATGATTGATTAATAATGAAAAATTGTAAATTTGTTTAAATCCTAAAATTTATTATCATGAAAAATTTAAAATTGATCTTAACCGCAGTTGTTATTTTCTCCATGGCAATCAACTGTAAAAATTCCTCAAAAGTAGAGGTGAAAACTGTAGAAAACGGAAGCACCAAAATCATTGAAACCAGTGAGGTCATAGCTGGGAATTTTGAAGATATTGAAAATTAT
>CBFIIL010000128.1:0-1827 GCA_965662485.1 Flavobacteriaceae bacterium
TAAGGTCATCAAAGATTTGATGGTGCTATTGACTGTACAAAAATCCAAAAAGAAACCTTTATCTCTTTTTGACCGATGGCTACTAAAGAGAGACAAACCCTATGGACATCAAACGCTTTATGGCATAAAGACCCTATATAGTCCTAAAAAATAAGCCGTTTTTTTTATCGCAAAAACATACTGATTTTTCTATAGCTTTGATATTCAGCAACATAACAAAACTCAAATAAAGCATAATTTTTTATATTTTTATAAGGTATGAATATAGACCCCAAATCTAAAATCTTCACACCATTACCTATGTTGTTTTCTTTATTGATTTTTTTTGGGATAATAAAATAATTAGATGAGCATAATAATTTCAACTATTATTTCAGGTATTCTATTGTTTTATTTCAATTATAAAGCAAAGAAAAGAATTCGAAAAGATTTGAGTGGAAAATTTATTTTGAAAGTAGACATTAGTTTTAAGTGGTTGGGGATTATTTGTTGTTTAATTGGCGTTAGCCTTTTTAACATTTTAACCATATATGGAAATAAAGATATTTTTCTAATAGCATCTTTAACAATTGGTCTATTCATTTTTTTAGGGGTTATAACATTAATGTGGTTTTATAATTATGAATTAATATTTGATAATGAAAAGCTGATTGTTATAAACTGGCTAAACAATAAAAAGGTTGTTTTATGGGAAGATGTAGAAAAAATTAAATATTTAAGAATGTATAGGGTTTTAAAATTTTATACAAAATCAAACAAAGTTTCAGTAACTCAAGACTCTAAGGGTTTTATTGAAGTAATTAAAATGATTGAGTCCAAAAATCTGGAAATTAAGAATAAGGAGTTAATGCTCATCAGAGATGATAATAAACGAAAAGATGGGAGGTGATGAAAATTAGAAAATATATATTAATAATATAAATACACTAAAGTATTAGCTACAATTTGTGAGATGGATAAACTATTACAATTAATAATTAATTTTTTTCAAAATAAATCTATTCATTTTGGTTTAAGAACTTCTCTATTTATTATTTCTATTTTTCTTTTATCAATTTGTGACTACCATCTTAATTTCACTTATGATATTCATCTAAATAATAAAATTGAGAAATTAGAATCAATAAATAATTTAAAGAAAATATATAGAACAGATTCTCTAAAGTTTCTTAAAATGACAGAATTAGAAAATCAAGTTTATAAAAGAAGACACTATTTAGACCGATTTCGTAATTTGAATTTAAATCAAATTAACATATTTAAAAAATCAGATACACCTAAAATTAAAAAACCAGTTATTAATACCGATAATACTATTTATAACAAACAAACTCGTTCATTATTTTGGATGATTTGAACATCTAGTTATTTTTTGATTGGCTTAATTATTGTCTTAATTATTATGCCATTTACTAGTTATGTTCACAGACAATCAAATAATATTATAGGTAATATTGCTTTAATAATTTTAATATTTGGAATTATATATTTATTAACTTGGATTGCTTATAAGATTCCTTTAATATTGGACAAACCATATTTAAATTATGTGCTTAATTTTTTAATTCACTCATATATTATTTATTTGATATTTTTTAGGCTTAATAAAACAGAAAAAAACTAATTTACCCCCCTGGTGTGAACATCTTGCTCGAGCTACAAAAAAGCACCCCGATAGTATGAGCATCTTGCTCGTGCTAAAAAAAGCACAAAAAAAAACCCTCACAATAACTGTAAGGGTTTTATAAAAAAAGGCGGTGACCTACTCTTCCACAAGTGTAGTACCATCGGCGCTAATGGGCTTAACTGCTCTGTTCGGGATGGTAA
>CBFIIL010000129.1:0-1822 GCA_965662485.1 Flavobacteriaceae bacterium
CTTGTAGGTGGTGGCGATTCTGTGGCTGCAGTTAAGCAATTTGGATTTCAAAACAAGGTGAGTTACGTGAGTACTGGTGGTGGCGCTATGTTGGAAAGTCTGGAAGGAAAAACACTTCCTGGAATTGCAGCCATAAACGAATAATATCTTTATGATATCTAAAAAAGGAATCACGTTTATTTTTCTTCTGTTGTTGAATTTGTCTTATTCGCAATCACAAATTTCGGATAAAGCAGACTTAAAAATTGTCATTGATACAACAGTGATTGAACTTCAAGATTACAAAAATGCAATACTGCTTGACAACCAATGGAGGGCAGAATTTTTTGATGATTCATTATTGTATGATTCTATTACAAAAATTGTAAAGGAAGACACTTTTGATAATATAGATTTTCCAGAATTATCATCCGATACACTTAGCGCAAGACTGCAAGAACTAGATTCCAAAACACCATTTCATATAAGCTATAATACCGCACTAGAAACACTTATAAAAAAACACCTTAAACAACGAAAGGTGCCTTATGAAAGACTTATGAAATTGAGTCAGTATTATTTTCCACTTTTTGAAGAAATTTTTGATAGAGAAGGTATTCCTCAGGAAATCAAATATTTAGCTGTTGTAGAATCGGCATTAAAGCCAGCTGCAAAATCTAGAGTTGGTGCAACGGGTCTATGGCAATTTATGTTTTCAACTGGAAAATATTACGATTTAGAAGTTAGCAGTTATGTTGATGAGCGTTGTGACCCCGTTCGATCTACAATTGCAGCGGCAAAATACTTAAAATCTTTACACAAGGTTTTTAATGATTGGGATTTGGCTCTTGCCGCCTACAATTCAGGACCAGGAAATGTTACAAAAGCAATTCGGCGTTCTGGTGGTTATAAAAACTATTGGAACATTCGGCCTTTTTTGCCAAGTGAAACAGCAGGATATTTACCAGCTTTTTTAGCAACAATGTATATATTTGAGTATGCTTCACAACATGGGTTTGACGTTCCAAGACATAAAATGCCGTTAATAAAAACAGACACTGTACAAGTTAAAAACATGATTAGTTTAAAGCAAGTGAGCGAAGTTATTGATATTGATTTGGAGACGTTAGAATTTTTAAATCCATCCTATAAACTTGGAATAATTCCAGTTATAAAAAATAAAAATTATGTTTTAAGACTTCCTATTGAAACTATTGGTGTCTTTGTGAGTAATGAAGCGCAAATTTATGCTTACGCCAAAACACAATTTGACAGTCGTGAAAAACCATTGCCAAAGTTCTATAAATTAGATACCAGAATAAGATACAAGGTCCAGTCGGGGGATTATTTGGGGAAAATTGCTAAAAAGTTCCGTGTAAAAATCAGTCAAATAAAGAAATGGAATGGTCTACGTTCAGACCAACTTAAAGCTGGAAGTCGATTGACAATTTTTACAAGAAACCCACAGAACTAGTCTCAAGATAGACAGCAGTTTTTAACGTTAATCAAAGGGACTCTTTTCACAAGATTTAAAAAATAGTTTTGCTTTTCCATAGTAAATTTGTAAAATGGAACGATATTAGTGGTGATGATTAAAACATCTTAATATGAAATCCTTCATAAACATAATGCTCTTTACGTTGGTTCTTTTTTCATGTAATGAAACGACATCAAAAAAAGTATATAAACCACAATCATCGGGAAACATAAATAGTCTTTTAGTTGTTGTTGATGATGATCTATGGGGTGCAAGTGTTGGAGAAGCTATTAGGCGTCATATTGGTTCAGAAATATACGGACTTCCACAAGTAGAACCCCAATTTGATTTACGACAGGTTCCACA
>CBFIIL010000130.1:0-1779 GCA_965662485.1 Flavobacteriaceae bacterium
AAAGAAATCACATCTTTAACTCGGGGTGAAAAGTTGTCATCCATAGAAAATATTTTGTATAAAAATACGAATTTTATGAGTCATAATTCAAAAACTATACCTCAATTAAAAATTAATACTACAAATGATATTAAAAACATTTAAAAATCAAAATTTTTCACCTTCTATTTATTAACCCTTTTCTTCTATAAATTGTTGATAAAATACCCCAAAAAAAACCATAATTATTGGCATCAAAAAGAACGATTGTTTTATATTAGCTTGAATATAATAAATGCAATAAAATCAACCTATGATAGAAGGAGAAAAATTAATCCCGATTAACATTGAGGATGAAATGAAATCGGCCTACATCGATTATTCGATGTCCGTAATTGTTTCAAGGGCATTACCTGACGTTCGTGATGGTTTAAAGCCCGTTCACCGCCGCGTTTTGTATGGAATGCATGAGTTGGGCGTACGGTCTAATTCTGCGCACAAAAAATCGGCAAGAATTGTGGGAGAAGTACTTGGTAAATATCACCCTCATGGCGATACGTCGGTATATGATACAATGGTGCGAATGGCCCAAGAGTGGAGTTTGCGTTATATGCTAGTTGATGGGCAAGGGAATTTTGGTTCGATAGATGGCGACAGTCCTGCTGCAATGCGTTACACAGAAGCTAGAATGCGCAAAATATCTGAAGATATGCTCGCCGATATTGATAAAGAAACGGTTGATCATAAACTTAATTTTGATGACACGCTTCAAGAACCAACCGTACTTCCAACACGAATTCCAGGGTTACTTGTCAATGGGGCATCTGGAATTGCAGTGGGGATGGCAACCAATATGCCACCGCACAACCTTTCTGAAGTAGTTGATGGAATTACAGCCTACATCGATAATAATGCTATTGAAATTGATGAATTAATCACTCATGTTAAGGCACCAGATTTTCCAACAGGTGGTATAATTTATGGTTATGATGGGGTAAGAGAAGCTTTTAAAACGGGTCGTGGACGTGTTGTTATTCGTGCCAAAGCCAATATTGAAGAAGTCAATGGAAGAGAATGTATTATTGTCAGCGAAATTCCATATCAAGTCAATAAGGCCGATATGATTAAGAAAACGGCTGATCTTGTTAATGATAAAAAATTAGAAGGAATTTCAACTATTCGAGACGAATCAGACCGTAATGGAATGCGTATTGTTTATGTCTTAAAAAGAGATGCTATTCCAAATATTGTTCTTAATAAATTATTTAAATATACGGCGCTTCAGTCCTCATTTAGTGTAAATAATATTGCATTGGTTAATGGTCGTCCAGAAATGTTGAATCTAAAAGACATGATTCATCATTTTGTTGAGCACCGTCATGAGGTTGTAGTACGAAGAACCACATATGAACTTCGTAAAGCAGAAGAACGCGCTCATATTTTGGAAGGACTTATCATTGCCTCTGATAATATTGATGAAGTGATTTCTATCATCAGAGGATCTTCAAATCCTGATGAAGCCCGACAAAAACTCATCAAACGTTTTGAGTTGAGTGAAATTCAAGCCAAAGCTATTGTTGAAATGCGTTTGCGTCAGCTTACGGGCTTAGAGCAAGATAAATTACGCTCAGAGTTTGAAGAGCTCATGAAAACTATTGAAGACCTTAAGGATATATTAGACAAAAAAGATCGTCGTATGCAAATCATCAAAGATGAGCTTGCGGTGGTCAAAGAAAAGTATGGCGATGATCGCCGTTCTACGATTGAGTATGCAGGTGGAGATTTATCCATTGAAGATAT
>CBFIIL010000131.1:0-1735 GCA_965662485.1 Flavobacteriaceae bacterium
GATAAGCGTCAAGGCATCACCTCCGATCCAAATGTTTCGGTTTTGGAGCGTCTTGGAACAGCTAGCTATTATGTTAGTACACGTCAAAATGGATTAACCTCAACAGAAGAAACTCTTATTATAAATGCAAAAAATGATTTGACAAATGCTCTGGAGCAGGTTAATTCATTTTTTGAGAATGACTGGAAAGATTATCGATCTAAAATAGAAACTATTGACCTTAACCCTTTTAAAAATATTGAAACAATTCACATTGAAAACTAATTTTTGGTGTGATTATTTGATTTTTAAGTTGTATCTATTCATTATTTATTTTGACTTCAACTTCATTTTGACTGCACATATCCATAGGCAATAAAACCAAAAAAATCTTATACAAAGCACATCGCTTTACAATAAAAACTGTGATATCCAACGTTATGGTCACGTAGGTTTCATGTTTTGAAGAAAAGATTTGGGTTTATATACCATCTCAAAAGTAGAAAAAATCAGACACAAAACAAAAATAGAATTGTAGGACTGTTAATTTTAATTAACTTTATAAAAAATAATTTTATGAGAACTTTATTGATGATTGTATTATTTAGTAGTTGCATTATTAGCTGCAAATCTAAATCTGAAAAAAACACAAAAATAGAACCAACAACCATTGAAACCAAAACTTCAAATGAAGATTATAAAACGGATATAAATATACTTCTCAATCCAAAAAATGAGAGTAATGTCAACGGAAAAGTTCGTTTTGCTCAATCTGGAGATGTTGTAAAAATGAAGGCCAAAATTGTTGGGCTTTCAAAAGGTATACATGCCATTCACATCCACGAAAAAAGTGACTGTTCCTCTCCCGATGGAACATCGGCTGGCGGACATTGGAACCCTACGGCCCAACCCCATGGCAAGTGGGATGCAGAGACCGGTTTTCACAAAGGCGATATTGGAAATTTTATGGTAAAAAATGACAACGAAGAAGTCGTTGTCGAATTCTCCACCAACGAATGGTGTATTGGATGTGGAGATGAAACTAAAGATATTGTTGGCAAAGGTGTTATTATTCATCAAGGAGAGGACGATTTTGTCTCTCAACCCTCTGGTGCGGCTGGTAGTAGAGTAAGTTGTGCTGGAATCATTGAATAATTTTTTTAAAACCTCCATATGAATCCTTCGGCAAAAGGTTGGCTAAAAAAATTGCTTAAAACCCTAGACCAACAACCCAATAATGATGATGGTCTAAAAGATTTTTATCCTAAACTAAAGCGTGTTGGTTTTATTTATGGTAGTAACATAAGTGTTGCCAATAGTGTTTTTATAAATACTGATTTTACACAAGAAGAACGTTGCAAAATCAACCTTATACTTGCCTTACTTAAGGTGTATAAAAAAGAGAAGAATACAACTCAAGATTTTGTGCAATCCATCAAATCATTTTACGAAAATATTGGGTTTTATAAAAAAAGTTTTATTGAAGAGCTTTTGGGTGAAGATATTGAGTTGATCATTCATAAGCGCATTCAAATTGACAACAACGTCATTACCAAAAACTTTAATAATTCCTTAACCAACGCCCTATTGTTTATGGATGTTTTGGCATTTGATGTTTTTCTAACAAGGCCTAAACATACTTTAGTGTATTTAAAAGAAATTGAATATAGCATCAGAGCAGTAGTTTCAGAAGCACTAAATTCTAAATCTAAAAAAAACAAATACGATAAAAGTTTGATTCGTTTGCTGGAGTCTT
>CBFIIL010000132.1:0-1724 GCA_965662485.1 Flavobacteriaceae bacterium
AAAAATTCCAACGGCTAAAATAGATACCATAAAAGTAATTACTGAAAAAGGTTGGGGGACATCCCAATTAAATTCAAAATTTGAAACTGAGGTTAAAAACATAGTGAAGAGTTATTGCAAGAATTGCCCATTGTTCTATAGAAAAGGAAATAATGAGCCGATTTCAATTCAAAAATACAGAGATGATATAAAAAAACTAAACATAGGCGACTACTTGATGGTGACTTTAACAGATGGTAAAATTGACATGCCTGAAATAAATAAAAATATTAAAAATGAGGAAGATAATGAAAATATGTTTTCTTCTGTAGAGAAAAAAATAGAAGAAGAAAAACGAAAAGTTGAAGAACAACAAAAAGCTGAAGAACAACAAAAAGCTGAAGAACAACAAAAAGCTAAAGAAAAAGATAGCTTAGAAAAACAAAAGAACATTAAAAAAATAAAACTTGGGCCAATTGAGGTAGAAGTTAACAACTCAAACTCTACAAAAAATAACAACACGGATAAAAGACAAAGACAAAAAAATAAAGACAAAAAAAAGAATTCAAAGTCAGATCTTGAGGAGAAAGAAAATGACTCATTAATTTCAAACGAAAAATGATATATGTTTCCTGATTTAGGCTCTAAATACATACATATCAAACAAATTGGAAATGGTGGTACAGGCATAGTAAATCTTGCCTTAGATACCCATACAGGTTTTCCAGTTGCCATAAAATCTTTATTTGAAAGTCATTTTAAGAACAATCCCGAAATACTTAAGCGTTTCAAAATTGAAGCTAATATTTACTTGATGCTATCACATCCAAATATTGTAAAACTAAAAGATTTAATTTTAAAAGATGGTGCACACCTCGTTATGGATTATATTGAAGGAATGACCTTAGAAAAATACATTAATTCAGTTACTGGACCAATTCCGTCTGAAGTGGCTATTGCCATGATCAAGGAAATAGCATCTGCAATTGGTTACGCACACCACAAAGAAATTCCAATTCCGGGGTATAATGGTGTACTTCATCTAGACATTAAACCCAGTAACATACTAATAAGTAGCTCAGGAAAAGTGATGGTAATTGATTACGGTATTTCCCAAGGAACTAATGAAGATCGAATGCAACAAATTGTTGGGAGTTTAATGTACATGGCCCCAGAACAATTAAAAGAGGGGATTACTTTAGATCATCGAACAGACATTTATTCACTAGGAGTATTGTTGCACCAGATGCTTACTGGATCTACGCCTTACTCATCAAAAAATACAAAAGATGAAATTATTGAGAAAATTCAAAATGATCCTCTAGAAAGACTAATTAATATTTACCCGCATGTAGATACAAGATTGCAAAAAATTATAGATACTGCTACATCCAAAAAACCTACTAACAGATATCAGAACTGTGATGAATTTATTAATAGCCTAAAAGAATTGGAGAATGAAGCAATTTAAAATTGGAAAAGGCACTGCTAATGATTTGGTTATTAAAAATGACCCAACTGTTTCAAGAGTACATTTAGCCGTATTTATTGATGATGAAAAAAATATTTTCGTAACCGATTTAAAGTCAACAAATGGCACCTATGTCAATGGAGTTAAAATAGAAGAATCCGTTAAACTAAAAACTTTAGATGTCCTTAAAATTGGAAATACTTTAGTGAATTGGCCCAAATTTTTAAAGGATGATGATAATATCGAAAAAGTATATCAGACCCTTAATGATTCT
>CBFIIL010000133.1:0-1724 GCA_965662485.1 Flavobacteriaceae bacterium
ATCTCCTACAAATGAGCCTATTTCAACAGTATCGGATTCTTCATCTACTAAAAAATCAATTCTTTCTCGTGCTGTAAGTTTGCCTTGTTTGTGTTGTTTTTCTATTTTCTCTTTCCCACCACCAATCTTAATTTTATTAAGCTTTTGATTCATTTCTGAAATCATGAGCTTCATTTTATCTTCATTTTTGTTTAATTCTAAGTCCATACAAATTAAATTTAATGGTTATAATTTTAATGATTCTAGATAGTGTTTAGAATTGTTTCCTTCGTTAAAAAGCAAGTCTAATATACTTAGGTTTGAGATAAAGCCGTGCTTATTTTCAAAAACTTGAATATATCGAGGAAATTCAGTGGTGTTGAATTTATGATTTCTTAAGTCATTCTGTTCGGTGTACTTTGAATAGGTTTTGGTAAATTTAAAATCAGTTGAAATGCCAATTTTTGTTGAAATGAAGCTTAACATTTCCATGTTAAGGTCAACTAAGTTTGTGTATTTTTTATATAATACGCTTTTCATCTCGTCTTCGTAATACTCAAAAAAAGGGGAAGAGCGATATGAGCTCATTAAACTTTGCCAATGTTCTTTTTGCCACTTATGGTCGTAGTTTATTTTGATGTCTTTCAAAGTTGTTTTATATAGTAATCATGAAGTTCAATGGTGCAATCAAACTGATGCAAATATGCATAGTATTCAATTGGTGCCATGTAACTACATGGTATTAGATATTGTTTAGTGGACGGCATTAAATAATCTACTCCATCTTATTTTATTTATTCCTTTTTTGTTTTTGTCCCAGCTCATCCATATGAATAGTGCTTTTCCAACAACGTGGTCTTCGGGAACAAACCCCCAATATCTTGAGTCTAATGAATTATGTCTATTGTCTCCCATCATCCAATAGTAGTCCATTTTAAATGTATAGTTTGAAGCTAGATTATCATTGATGTAGATTTCACCATCAATAATCTCCAATTTATTTTTTTCGTAGGTTTCAATAATTCTTCTGTATAACTCAATATTTTTAGTATCAATTTCAACTTGAGTTCCAGCTTGTGGAATTTTTATAGGTCCGAAATTATCTAGATTCCAATTAAAGTTATCTTCTGGGAATATTAGTTCAGGTGAGTTTACTTTTATTCCTTTATCAATAACGACTTTCTCTACTTTTTTTACATAGGTAAAGCGTTTGATTGCTGCTAAACTCTCATCATTTAGCATCAGTTCGTAGTCGCCATTTCTTGATAGTATTTGCCCTTCATAAATATTGTATTTGTTGAGGGTTCTTTCACTAAAAAGTGTGCCATCTGTTTTGACAAAATATCGGAATTGATTCCTCATTTTTTCGGTAATAGCCTGAGGCTCTCCGTTTACATATAAATCGGTGTTTTTAATTTCTATGACATCGCCAGGGATACCTACACACCTTTTTATATAGTTTTCTTTTTTGTCAATAGGTCTTTCTGGATGAAGGGCGTCATCTGCGGGGTAATTAAAGACGACGCAATCGTTTCGTTCCACATTTCCCAAGCCTTTCATTCTGTAGTAATTTAGTTGTATCCATTTTAGATATGCAGGGGTCTTTTTTGTGAATGGTAGCGTATGGTGAACCAATGGAAAGGCAATTGGTGTCATTGGTACTCTAGGCCCGTAGCTTACTTTACTTACAAAAAGAAAGTCGCCAATAAGTAGTGATTTTTCCATTGAAGAGGTTGGAATTGTAT
>CBFIIL010000134.1:0-1670 GCA_965662485.1 Flavobacteriaceae bacterium
TATGTTTAAGTATCTTTAAGAGCATAAAAAAACCCACTTTCAAAGTGGGTTTTTTTGTGGTACCTCCAGGAATCGAACCAGGGACACACGGATTTTCAGTCCGTTGCTCTACCAACTGAGCTAAGGTACCCCGCTATTAGCGAATGCAAATATAATGCAATTTTAATATTCCCAAAGTAAATTTTTAAAAAAATGGTTTTGTAAATTTACACTCTAAAATTGGAGATGAATCTTATAATTGATATTGGAAATACTAGTACTAAGCTCGCTGTTTTTGAGCAAAATAAGCTTATTGAAACAAGGCGTTGTAGTGTAGAAAATTTGCCTGCTGTGGTCAGTAAAATATGCAAACAGTACTTGAAGATAGAGCAATTATTGGTTTCCTCCGTAATTGAGTTTACCGACAGACTTTTTTCTGAATTATCGAAGTATGGCAAGGTTTATGTATTACATCGCAAACTCAAAATGCCCTTTAAGAATTTGTATAAGACACCAGATACATTAGGATTGGATCGTTTGGCTCTTGCAGCGGCAGCAACTCAGCAGTACCCAAATACTAATACTCTAATTATAGATGCAGGAACATGTATAACTTATGATTTTGTAGACGCTAATGCTAATTATTTGGGTGGGGCAATTTCACCCGGTTTACAAATGCGATACAAAGCGCTTTACAATCAAACTGCACAACTCCCTTTACTACAGCCATCAGACTTAAATTCATATATTGGGATAACCACAGAAAGCTCTATTCATAGTGGAGTAGTGCATGGAATTGTACAAGAAATACAAGGCGTTATTTCAACCTATTCATCAGATTATTCGGATTTAACAGTTATTTTAACGGGTGGTGATGCTAATTTCTTGCGTAAACAATTTAAAATTAGCATATTTGCGAACTCAAATTTTCTTTTGGAAGGACTTAATTTTTTACTAGACTATAACACAAACTCATGATAAAAAAGTTTATAATTTGTACAATCGTTGTGTTTTCAACTTTTACTCAAGCACAACAAGGTACTAGCTCTCCCTACTCATTTTATGGAATTGGAAGCCTAAAATTTAAAGGTACTGTAGAGAATCAAGGCATGGGTGGAATTAGTGTTTACAACGATAGTATTCATATCAACTTAAGAAATCCAGCGTCTTACACAGGTAAAAATTTATCACTCTACAACAACGAAGCACGTCCTGTAAAATTTGCCATTGGTACAAGCTTTTCTTCTACAAACCTTAAGACATCTTCAGCAAAAGACAAAGCTGATGATTCCTCTGTAGATTATTTAGCCCTTGTGATGCCTACTGGGAAATTTGGAATTGGATTTGGACTTATTCCTTATTCTTCTGTAGGGTATAAACTTCAGTCTAGAGATGAGGAAGGTTTTCTTCAGTACCGCTACCGAGGTGAAGGCGGTATTAATAAAGTATTTTTGGGCACAGGTTATCAACTGACAAAAGATTTAAAAATTGGATTTGATTTTCAATATAATTTTGGAAGTATCACCAACACTACTATTGCCTTTGGTTATAACGACGAAGGGGATTTACTACAATTTCAAAGCCGTGAGGTCAAACGTTCAGATTTAAGTGGATTTTCATTCAATTTTGGATTGGCATTTACCAAAAAGATTTCTCAAAAGTTAGAAATAATGGCTACCGCCACGCACTCA
>CBFIIL010000135.1:0-1667 GCA_965662485.1 Flavobacteriaceae bacterium
CAGAAATTGCAGAAAAAATGCTTGCCGATCATGGTATAAACAATGTTCGTGTGATTTCTGTAAAAGGGCGTTTAACAGACCATTACAATCCAAAAGATCGCACAGTAAACTTGAGTGAAGCCGTCTATCACGAACGCAATGCAGCTGCAGCTGCGGTTGCTGCTCATGAGTGTGGACATGCGGTGCAACATGCACAAGCCTACAGTTGGTTACAAATGCGTTCTTCATTAGTGCCAGTAGTCAATATTTCTTCAAGACTTTCTATGTGGATTATTTTTGCAGGGCTAATGCTCGGTTTTGGCGCAGGGTTAGGGCTTGGGTATTGGGTTGCAGTACTTGGTTTTGGATTGATGGCTGTTGCAACAGTTTTTAGTTTTGTAACACTTCCTGTTGAGTATGATGCAAGCAATAGAGCTTTGGCGTGGCTTCAAAATAAAAACATGCTTTCTCGCGAAGAATATAAAGATGCAGAAGATGCTTTGAAATGGGCGGCACGTACTTATTTAGTGGCTGCACTAGGGTCTTTAGCGACTTTGATGTATTGGGCGCTTCAGATTTTTGGTAGAGATTAGATTTTAATCTGCCTATCGAGTTGTTGATTTAAAGAAATAAACGTTTCTGTTCTAGAAACACCAGAAATATCCTGAATACTTTTATTGAGAACGTTCATTAAATGTTCGTTGTCTTTACAAAGGATTTTGATAAGAATACTCCAATTGCCTGTTGTGTAGTGACATTCCAAAACTTCTGGAATACGCTTGAGTTGACGCACTGCATCGGCATTGTTTTTGGCTTTTTCGAGGTACACGCCCACAAAAGCCATGGTTTTATATCCTAAAACTTTTGGATTAATTACAAATTTTGATCCTGCAATCAAGCCAGAATTTTCTAGTTTTCTTAATCTTTGATGAATAGCAGCGCCAGAAATTCCAACACTTCGAGCGATTTCTAAAATAGGAGTTCGAGCATCTTTCATTAAGGCTCTTAAAATGGTTTTATCTATACCATCAATTGAAAATTCGGACATATTTTGTCATTTTTTAATTGGAATGATGCAAAAATATTAAATTATTTTATAATTTATAACAAAATCAGGCATTTAATATATTATATCCTAAGTATTTTACTTCTTTTTCTTTAAAAATGATATCAAAATCTTCTAATTCTTTTAAAATTGGTTTATATATCCCTTTTTTGATAGGAATTTGAACCCCTTTTAGGTTAAATTCATTGTTTAGTGCTTTTAAAGCTCCAATTGCGACAGGTAATCCAACTGTTTTAGCCATCGCGGTGTAGGTTTGATTTTCACCTTTACACACCATTGTGGCATCAATTTGGTGTTTTTTCCCATTTAATTTGTAGCCAAATTTATGATACATCACAATCATATCTTTGTCCTCTTGTTTGAGGGTCCAACTGTCCATCAAAATTTTTTGTAAAATTTGAGCTGGTGTTGCATTTTTGAGTTCAACTTTTTTATTGTGATTAAATAGATCCAGTTCTTCTAATTTTTCCCAAATGATATCATCTTGATCTATTTTAAGTTGATGTCTTAATTTGAGCTCAACGGAATCTGAGTGACTATAAGGTAAAAATGAATTTACGAAATCTCTATAGCTCATATGTTCGCTGTCCTCAATGGTATAACTATCGTCTGTCATGCCGAG
>CBFIIL010000136.1:0-1643 GCA_965662485.1 Flavobacteriaceae bacterium
GTTTCGGTTGCGAAGTTGGACAAGCAATATTACCTCCTTTAGATTGTACAGGTTCTTATGATGTTTCGATTGTTCGATCAACATCAGAATTTTTTGCTTTAAATATCATCGCACCAGCTGGCTCCGAAAATCATTTTTATATCCAAGGTAGTGATTTAACGATTAATCAAAATGATTTTAATTATGTTCCTGGATCAAATCAAAATTGGTTATATGCTCAATTAGATTTCACTAATTTAATCAGTTCAAATGCTGCAATTCGAGTTTTAAATTCTAATTATCGCTTTCATATGGGACTAATTCATGGTGGCTCTAGTTCTGGCTGTCGTTATGGATATTTTAGTGATTTTGGAGAGTTTGACAGTAGTTTTACCGCTCAAACTTCTTTATGTGAAGGTAGTTCACTTGAATTTCAGGCTCCTTTCATTGAAGGTGCTATTTATTCATGGAATGGACCTAATGGTTTTGTGTCTGATATTCAAAACCCAATTATTGAAAACGTCACTCCATACAATCAAGGTGAATATAGTCTTGAAATATTATTAAATGAAGTTTGCACATCAACAAGTTCCTTGCAAATAGAAATAATCCCTAGACCCTCTGATTTTGATGTTTCTGAAATTAGTATTTGTGATTATACCTTTGTTGATGATCTTCTATTAGATTATCCAAATATAAATATTTATAATTCCCTAACATTAAATCAGAGCTTATCTCCAAATACGATTTTAACGCCTGGTGTTTATTACATAACTCAACTTAATGAGTTTGGATGTGAAAGTATCAATGCACTTGATGTTTTTATGAGCTGTTTTCCTAACATTCCAGATGCTTTCTCGCCCAACAACGATGGTTTTAATGACTATTTTAATATTCAAAACCTTTATGATGTCTTTGTCAATCATAAATTAAAGATATACAACCGATATGGAGTTTTAATTTTTGAGGGTGATAACTTAAATAAATGGTATGGAACTACAATTCACTCTAATGAAAAAGCACCAGTAGGTACATATTTTTACAATCTTATTTTAAATAACAGTAATAATGATGTTATTACTGGTTGGGTTTATTTAAACCACTGATTTAAGTTTGATTAAAAAATTTGAATTTCATTACATTAGATGCGACAGATCGCTCCATCGTGGAGCCAAGAGGTTTGAAATCGAACTATTTTATTTGTGACTTAGAATTATGCAATCACTATTAACAGTATCATTTTAGTATTTTGAACTTAATTACTTTTTTTATTTTTTATTGGCAATCTGAGTTTAACCTCCAAAGTTTATAACTATTTTCATTTAGCATTACCACGCCATCACATTCAAATGATACTACTCCTGAGATTTCATTACATATTAAAGTATTTCCATCAAACGTGTAAGTATCAACACCTGGTATTCTATCTGTGGTATCTAATGCATTGAAATCTGAATCAGTACAGGGGTTAGTATTAGTGCAGTTTGCATAAGATGTATACACATTAGCATAGTATCCAATTAATCACCCCATCCACCTGGATCTGGCGGACTAGATTGAGCCTGTGCTTTTTTCGGATTGAGTATCATAAAGGTTCCAAGTGCAGTGAGTGCTGAATAGTGCCCTATTTTCTTGAGTGCTTTCTCTCTAGTAATTAGATCTTT
>CBFIIL010000137.1:0-1619 GCA_965662485.1 Flavobacteriaceae bacterium
GTTTTTTAGACCAACAAATTCTAACTTTTCAAAGTCAATGGTTTCTATAGAAATAAGACCTTCAACGATTGAAACGAATGATAATTTTTCATTGATAATACACCATAAATTCCCTTCTAAATCTGATGCGCCAGGGTAATTTGAAACACTACCAATCTTTTTTGTGAGATTAGTTTGATTTCTAGCCTTAAAAATAATTTTATCCTTGTAAAGTTCCCATTTTGCTCCATTTGATATTGGAACTTCTGAAATAAAATTATCTGTTACTGTTTTTTGAAATACGATATTATCAAGTTGACTATTTATTAAATCATACTTTATCCTATATAAAATCTGGGCACTGGATAAAAACAACTGCCCATCTTTAGTAACAATTTTATTCCCCAACTGTTCAACTGGTTCCATCAAATTATTGGTTAAGAGCGTATGAAACTCCATGTCTTCTACGTTTTTTTTAAGAACCGCATAACAGGTTTTTTGTTTGAATTGAACCCACAAAATACCATCATCTGAAATTGTAACGTCATTCACATATTTTCCATATTGAGAAAGTTTATTATTAAAGTTTGTAAAGGTTTCATATTTTGAATTATAGTGATTTAAGCCACCATCAAGAGAGGCAATCCACAGGTTTCCGTAAAGATCCGATACCACTTTTTGAATGATTCTTCCCGAAATACTAGAATTAATACTTTTTGAGGGTCTAAACACTTTAAAATTATAGCCATCATACTTATTTAGACCATCATTTGTGCCAAACCACAAGAACCCTTCTTTATCCTGAGTAATACAGTTAATATCATGTTGGGATAATCCATCTGAAGAATTTATATTTTTAAAAATCGGATTGTTGTTCGCATGAAGACCATTACTTATTAAAACAATAATAAATAGTACTTGCACTTTGAATTTATAACAAAAAAAGTTTGATAAAATTTTCATAATAGATTTTAACCTGCTTATAAACTTACAAATAAATTGTTTAACATTATAACAAAATATTTAAACATAAAAACAAGCATAACTTAAAATACATAGCTAAATTGTGAATAAATTATATTGTCTTTTTTTAATGCCAATTTAAATCTAACCAAAATGAAAAACTCAAGATTCAAACATCTTTTCAACAACACGAAAAAAATAATATTCACATTTATTGTATTGTTTTTTACTATTTCTGGTTTTAGTCAAACTTTAGATATAAAAGGAACCGTCTTGGATAAAGAAAATGGACAGCCATTGCCAGGTGTAACAGTAATTGTCAAAGACACTTCAACTGGTACAACAACTGATTTTGATGGTTTTTACAGCATTAAGGCTTCTATAGGATCAGTACTTTTATTCACTTATGTAGGTATGGAAGATGTTGAGCTTACAGTAAGTGAAGCTGTACATAATATTCTGATGAGTGAGAGTTTCACAGGTCTAGACGAAATCGTTGTAGTGGGATATGGTACTGTCAAAAAGCGAGAATTAACGGGGGCAGTATCTTCAGTAAAATCTAAAGATTTATTGAAAACACAATCTTCCGATTTTGCTACCGCAATTCAAGGAAGAATGGCAGGAGTTAGTGTTCGTCAAGGCAACGCTGCACCTGGTGAAAATGCCACGATTACTAT
>CBFIIL010000138.1:0-1615 GCA_965662485.1 Flavobacteriaceae bacterium
GGATACATAATCTTATGTTATACTTCTTCAAAGATAAAAACTCCGTTCTCATCCATTTGGTTTAATTCTGTTTTTTTTATGGTATTTATCCAGCTTGATTGAAAAGGAGTTTTTACCCTCACATAATTTTCGGTGAATCCGTACATAAAACCGTCTTTATTTTCACCTTCAAAAATTACATCTCTAGTACTTCCAATTTGTTGTTCGTAGAAATGCCTTTTCTTTTTGGCTGATAGAACTCTTAGCATCTTGCTGCGTTTGTGTCGTATGCCTTTATCAATGGGATTGTCCATTTCTGCGGCTTCCGTATTGGCACGCTCAGAATAGGAGAAGACATGCAGGTAAGAAATGTCCAATTCGTTCAAGAAATTATAAGTTTCAAGAAAATGCTCTTCGGTTTCACCTGGAAAGCCTACAATGACATCTACGCCAATACAACAATGTGGCATTAATGACTTTATGTAAGAAACTCTATCTGTATATAAATCAGTCAGATAGCGTCTTTTCATCTTCTTTAGAATCTCATCAGAACCTGACTGCAATGGGATGTGAAAGTGAGGCACAAAGGCTTTTGAATTCGCCACAAAATTGATGGTTTCGTTCTTCAACAAATTAGGTTCAATAGATGAAATGCGAAGTCTATTAATGCCATTCACTTCGTCTAATTCTTTGACTAAGTCCAAGAATGTATGCTCATGTTTTTTGTTTCCAAATTCACCCTTGCCGTAATCCCCAATATTTACTCCAGTAAGCACAATCTCTTGAATGCCTTTATCTGAAATAGATTTAGCATTATTGATGACGTTCTCCAACTTATCGCTTCTGCTAATTCCTCTTGCCAAAGGAATGGTGCAATAGGTGCATTTATAGTCACAACCGTCTTGTACTTTTAGAAATGCACGAGTACGGTCTCCAATGGAATAGGCGTCTACAAAAAAGTTTGCATCGTCAATCTCACAAGAGTGAATTTCAGTAGTTTGCTTTTTACTTAAATCGTTGAGATAATGGTTGAGTTTAAATTTCTCAGTAGCTCCAAGTACTAAATCGACTCCGTCAATTTCAGAAATTTGCTCAGGTTTTAATTGAGCGTAGCAGCCAACAATTACTACAAATGCTTCTGGAGAAGTTTTTAAGGCAGAGCGAACAATACGTTTACATTCCTTGTCTGCATTTTCAGTAACAGAACAGGTGTTAATGACATAAATATCGGCTTTGTCTTTGAAATCAACCTTTTGATAGCCTTCATTGACTAACTGCCTAGAAATACTAGAAGTCTCAGAAAAGTTAAGTTTACACCCTTGAGTATAAAAAGCTACTGTGGATTGATTTTCCATACGCTGGCAAAATTAACTTTTTATATCGGATAATTAAGGTATTGAAAATCTCAAAAGTTATTTTTTTACATAATTATGTAACACTTTTTTAATTATGCTCGTAAAATAAAGCAAGAGTGTCATTTAATAATTGTTTTTTAATTTCATTTTCCAGTCTGTAAGGAACTCAAACATTTGTTAGCGCTAAAAAGTTAAAATCGTTTATCGCAATAATGCTAACCATTACACAAAGTTTGAGTATAGATTGAACCTCCGACAAGTTCACATTTATAATCCTTCTA
>CBFIIL010000139.1:0-1609 GCA_965662485.1 Flavobacteriaceae bacterium
TTAACTCAATTTGCGGCAATTGATGGGTTAAAACTGCTGGTACATGGTGGTGGAAAATCAGCGACAACATTATCAAAAAAAATGCAATTGGACGTTCAAATGGTCAATGGGCGTCGAATTACAGATGCTCAAACACTTGAAGTTATTACTATGGTTTATGCTGGAAAAATTAACACTTCAATTGTCGCCATGTTACAAGGGTTGAACTGTAATGCCGTAGGGTGCTCTGGTGCTGATGCAAATTCAATTCAATCTGTAAAACGACCTGTTTCAGATGTTGACTATGGCTTTGTGGGGGATATTCAAAAAGTGAATTCGGAGTATATTTCATTGTTACTTAATACAGGTTTAACCCCAGTTTTTTCTGCTATTACACACAATAATAAAGGACAATTGCTTAACACCAATGCAGACACTATTGCCGCTTCACTCGCAAAATCCTTAGCTGATGTTTTTGATGTTACACTATATTATTGTTTCGAAAAAACAGGAGTTTTAGAAGATAAAAACAATGATAATTCAGTCATAAAAATAATTGACAAAGTTAAATACAAAGACCTTGTAAAATCTGGAGTAGTTTCTGATGGGATGTTACCAAAATTACAAAATTGCTTTGATGCACTCGAAAATCAAGTTTCAAAAGTTTGTGTCGGTCAGCCAAGCATGCTTTCGGATCATTCAAATAATTATACAACGCTAACGCTATGATGACTATAGATTCTCTTACTCAGTCAGCAATTGAATTATTAAAAAACTTAATTCAAACGCCTTCTTTTTCATCTGAAGAAGACGTAACCGCATTGCTTTTGGAGCAGTGGTTTCAATCTTTTGATATTCCATATAATCGTCATCAAAATAATGTTTGGGCCACTAATAAAACTTTTGATGATTCGAAGCCAACACTTCTATTAAATTCTCATCATGATACGGTTAAGCCCAATAGTGGGTATACCAAAAATCCATTTGATGCACACATTGAAGATGGGAAGCTCTATGGTCTTGGCAGCAATGATGCAGGGGGATGTTTGGTATCGTTGTTGGCGACCTTTACTTATTTCTATCATCAGGAATCATTGGCCTACAATTTAGTTTTTGTAGGATCAGCAGAGGAAGAAAGCAGTGGTTCAAATGGTCTTAATAGTATGCTTGGTATTATTCCAAAAATTGATGTTGCTATTGTTGGAGAACCTACTCAAATGCATTTGGCCATTGCCGAAAAAGGTTTGGTTGTTTTTGATATTAATGTTTTTGGAACACCAAGTCATGCTGCTCATCCTAATACTGATAATGTACTTTACAATACAATACCTCTTATGCAGTGGATTCAGAATTATGAATTTGAAAAAACCTCTGATACTCTTGGAAAAGTAAAAATGACACTTACGCAAATTAATGCTGGGCAACAACACAATGCTGTTCCAGCAAAATTATCTATGGTGGTTGATGTTCGTGTGAATGATTGCTATTCTAACCAAGAGGTTGTAGACATCATAAAGGAACAGTTGCCAAATGCTGAGGTTTCTCCAAGAAGTACAAGTTTAAATTCTTCTTCTATTCCAAAAAACCACCCACTAGTTGTCGCTGGTACAGCACTAGGTAGAGAAACTTA
>CBFIIL010000140.1:0-1576 GCA_965662485.1 Flavobacteriaceae bacterium
CATGATTCGTACTTCGGGGCAAATGTGGAATGCCAAAGGAGAACTTCAAGATACTAAGGCTATTATTCCTGATAGTAGTTACTCTGGAATTTATGCGGCAACCATTGATTTTTGTAAAAAACACGGTGCATTTGACCCTACAACAATGGGTACTGTACCAAATGTAGGACTTATGGCACAAAAAGCTGAAGAATATGGTTCTCACGACAAAACTTTTGAAATTGAAGCCAATGGAGTTGTGGGAGTTGTCGATGAAAATGGCAATACACTCACTTCACATCAAGTCGAAAATGGCGATATATGGCGTATGTGTCAAGTTAAAGACGCACCAATTCAAGATTGGGTAAAATTGGCTGTTACTCGTGCTCGAACTTCACAAACACCTGCCGTTTTTTGGTTGGATAAAAATCGTGCACATGATGCTGAACTCATAAAGAAAGTTGAAAAATATCTTCAAAACTATGACTTAACAGGACTAGAATTCAAGATTTTATCTCCAATTGAAGCCACACATTATACACTTGAACGCCTAATAGATGGACGCGATACTATTTCTGTTACTGGAAATGTTTTACGTGATTATTTAACCGATTTATTCCCCATTTTGGAAGTAGGAACAAGTGCTAAAATGCTATCCATTGTTCCATTGATGAATGGCGGAGGCTTATTTGAAACTGGCGCTGGAGGATCGGCACCAAAACATGTCGATCAATTTTTGGAAGAAAATCATTTACGTTGGGATTCTTTAGGTGAGTTTTTGGCTTTAGCAGTGTCTCTTGAGCATTTTAGTCAAGTTCATAACCACTCAAAAGCAGCAATTTTAGGGGCAACTCTTGATGATGCTACCGAACAACTTTTATTACAAAAAAAGTCCCCCTCTAGAAAAGTAAATGAGCTCGATAATAGAGGAAGTCATTTTTACTTAACACTTTTCTGGGCAGAAGCTCTAGCAGAGCAAAATGAGGATTTAGAGCTAAAAACCGCATTTGGCACAGTGGCTGAGCAACTCAAAGCAAATCAAGAAAAAATTCTTGAAGACTTAATTAATGTACAAGGCAATGCTGTTGATATTGATGGCTACTATCTTCCAAACGAAGAAAAAGTTGGAAAAGCCATGCGCCCAAGCGACACATTTAATGCGATTTTAAATTTATAAAAACATACTCAAAGTTATGTTAAAAGCACCTTACAAAGGTGCTTTTTTATTTAGTTTTACGGCATAAAATTTAAGTATGACCATTAGATTAATAGCTCTTTTTTTGACAATTGTTTCATTAGGATTTTCTCAGGATCAATTTACGCTCAGCGGAACAATTTATGAAACTGAAGGACAGGAAACCCTTATTGGCGCCACTATTATTTTTCCAGAACTCAATACAGGAACAACGACAAACGAGTATGGTTTTTATTCCATCACTCTTGAAACTGGAACTTATGAAGTTCTTGTAAGTTATATTGGATTTGAGTCCATAAACCAAACTATAACGTTGAATGAAAACCAAACACTAAATTTTAGTTTAAGCGAAGCTGCGGACACTTTAGAGGAAGTTGTTTTGGAAACCAATGTTGAACGCAT
>CBFIIL010000141.1:0-1555 GCA_965662485.1 Flavobacteriaceae bacterium
TTAGACACTTCACCAATAGCAGTAATACTTATACATAAGCCAGAAGTCGAGGAAGTCGTATCACCACCAATAAGGTCGACATTGTAGTTTTTACAAGCCAAATGAATACCCTCATACAGCTCTTCAACAGCCTCTAATGGAAATCTGTTTGATAAGGCAATACTCACTGTAATTTGCTTAGCATCACCGTTCATAGCATAAATATCAGAAAGATTTACAACAACCGATTTGTAACCCAAATGCTTCAAAGGAGTGTAGGTTAAGTCAAAATGAACACCTTCAATAAGCATGTCAGTAGTAACCAAACTGAATGAATCCCCACTGTCAATTACAGCACAATCGTCACCAACACCTTTGATGGTGGAGGCGTTTTGAATGCTAATATTCTTGGTTAGATGTTCAATTAAGCCAAATTCTCCCAGCTCAGAAATAGGTGTTCTTTTAGGTGTCTTATCTTCTAATAAACTCATGCTACAAATGTAAGACGAAAATTAACATGAACGATACCGAAGAATAATATGATTTAAAGCATATAATTTTGTAATTTTGCACTCTAATTTGGACACATTTTAAATAAGATGATTCAAGTAACACAAGAAGCAAAAACAAAATTAATATCCTTGATGAAGGAAGAAGGGCACGATGAGTCCTCGTCTTTTGTCAGAGTAGGTGTCAATAGTGGCGGATGCTCAGGTTTATCCTACGATCTAGGTTTTGATGATAAGGAAAATGAAGATGATAAATCTTTTGAAGACAATGGCGTAAAAATCGTAGTTAACAAAAAGAGCTATCTGTACCTCATTGGTACCGTCTTAGAGTATTCGGGAGGTTTGAATGGCAAAGGATTTGTTTTTAACAACCCTAATGCCTCAAGAACCTGTGGTTGTGGAGAAAGTTTTTCAGTTTAATTTATTACATTAAATATCTTGTCAGAAGAAGAGAAAATATTAGAAGAAGTTACTGGTGCAGACTACAAATATGGGTTCACAACAGATATTGAAAGTGATACCATACCCAAAGGTCTAAACGAGGATGTTATTCGGCTAATTTCTAGCAAAAAAGAAGAGCCAGAATGGCTGCTTAACTATAGGCTAAAAGCGTTTGAAACGTGGAAGAAAATGGAAGAGCCAGATTGGGCAAACATCAAATACAATAAGCCCAATTATCAAGATATCATTTACTACGCCGCACCTAAGCAAAAGAAGAAATTGAATAGCCTTGACGAGCTAGACCCTGAGATGAAAAAGACCTTTGACAAGCTCGGAATTTCGATTGACGAACAAAAGAAATTAGCCGGTGTAGCTGTCGACTTCGTTATGGATAGCGTATCCGTTGCAACAAGTTTTAAGGATAAGCTAGGTGAACTAGGCATTATATTTTGCTCCATCAGTGAGGCTGTAAAAGAACACCCTGAACTGGTTAAAAAGTACATCGGAACAGTTGTTCCAACATCCGATAATTTCTTCTCAGCACTAAACTCTGCTGTATTTACCGACGGCTCATTCTGCTACATTCCAAAAGGCGTTAAATGCCCTATGGAACTCTCAACATATTT
>CBFIIL010000142.1:0-1508 GCA_965662485.1 Flavobacteriaceae bacterium
AAAAGCTGTTCCTCCAGTATGTAAGGTTATGGATTATAAAAAGTTTCTTTATGAACAAAAGAAACGAGAAAAAACGTTAAAATCCAAAGCTGCCAAAGTAGTGGTAAAGGAAATACGTTTTGGACCAAATACAGATGATCATGATTATAACTTCAAGAAAAAACACGCTGAAAAGTTTTTGAAAGAAGGAGCAAAGCTGAAAGCATTTGTATTTTTTAAAGGGCGTTCTATAATTTTTAAAGAACAAGGTCAAATTTTATTGTTGCGTTTAGCACAAGATTTGGAAGAACTTGGAAAAGTAGAACAAATGCCAAAATTGGAAGGTAAACGAATGATTATGTTTATTGCACCAATCAAAAAATAGAATAACAGCGAATAACTAAATAAAAAGCAGAACATGCCAAAAATGAAAACAAAATCTAGTGCCAAAAAACGCTTTAAGCTAACTGGCTCTGGAAAAATCAAAAGAAAGCATGCGTTTAAAAGCCACATTCTAACGAAGAAGTCTAAAAAACGTAAGCTTGCCCTCACACACAGTACTTTAGTACATGAGAGTGATGAGGCCAACATCAAACAACAATTACGCTTAAAATAAGGGTAATTTAGGTAACATTAATTTTTAACCATGGAGTTTGGCCAATAAAAGATTCTGAAACGAGCTCGGAACGCCAACTACAAAAAAAAGAAACATTATGCCAAGATCAGTAAATTCAGTGGCCAAAAGAGCCCGAAGAAAAAAAGTCCTAAAACAAGCCAAAGGCTATTTTGGGCGTCGCAAAAATGTATGGACAGTTGCTAAAAATGCAGTAGACAAAGCCATGCTTTATGCCTACAGAGATCGTAGAAATAAGAAAAGATCTTTCCGTGCGCTTTGGATTATGCGTATTAATGCAGGTGCAAGACTACACGGATTGTCTTATTCACAATTTATGGGAAAACTAAAAGCTAATAATATTGACCTGAATCGTAAGGTTTTGGCCGATTTAGCCATGAATGACCCAAAAGCTTTTGAAGCTATTGTAAATAAAATTAAATAAGGCAACTGCCTGATTAACAACCTTTTTATTCGTTAAAAAAAAGCCCGCTCTGTTGAGTGGGCTTTTTTTAATGATTGTTAATCTGCTCCTGGTTGAAGGGTTACTAAAATAACCTTAAAGTGTTCGCTGGCTTGGACAATGCGGATTTGTGGTTTAACTTTTTCTTGAAAAGAAGTGTGATTTTGCATAATGATTAAGGGTTTGTATGTATACAAAATTAGAAAAAAAATTGATCTCTACTCCTAATCTAGGTTTTTTGTTTTTTCTTTTTTGCTGCTGGAAACAAAACATTGTTAAGAATCAATCTATATCCTGGAGAGGTAGGATGAAGTTCTAATTCTGTTTTTGGGTCACCTACTCTATGGGTATAATCCTCAGGGTCGTGTCCGCCGTAAAATGTAAAAAAACCTTTGCCCTTAATACCATGAATATAGCGTGCTTCATTGTTGATTTTATTTTCACCCAAAATTA
>CBFIIL010000143.1:0-1463 GCA_965662485.1 Flavobacteriaceae bacterium
CTTTCAGGTTTTCTTTAACATAAACAGTAGCACCAATTAAATACTCACCAGTTTCATTGTCTTTGACATAACCGCTGAGGGTATATTTTTGTTGGGCAGATAGTTGAATGACTGCAAAACAAAGGCTAAGAGATAAAATAATGTTTTTCATTGTAGGAAATGAATGGAATTTTATTTTTGCAAAGTTAAAACAATTCGGCGTTTATTTGATTTGATAATCGTCACAATCTGCTTTTAATTTCGGGATGTAGCTTAGTCCGGTTAAAGTGCGCGTCTGGGGGGCGCGAGAGCGGAGGTTCGAATCCTCTCATCCCGACTACATTTTCTACTCTATTTTTAGGGATTTTATCACAAATCTATTTTTAAATCACTAATAATATTTATTCAACAACTTTCTTGCTTTTTGTAATTTGGGTTCGATTACAATTTTACAATAAGGTTGTTCGCTATTATTTTTATAGTACTCTTGATGATAATCTTCAGCTGAATAAAACGCTTCGTACTTTTGTATTTCTGTAACAATTTTATTGTTAAAATATTCTTTATCGTATTTTTCTACCTCTCTTTTAATAAGGTCTAATTCATTGTTGTTGTGATACAATATTATTGAACGATAGTGTCTTCCAACATCATTTCCCTGACGATTGAGTGTTGTGGGGTCATGTACCAGAAAAAATATTTCTAAAATATTATTTAAGCTAATTATTTCTGGATTATAGCTTATCTGGCATACTTCGGCATGATTTGTTTTACCACTTACAACCTCTCTGTATGCAGGGTTTTTAATCTTACCACCAGAAAATCCACTAACAACAGATTCTATACCTTTTGCATCTTCAAATGCTGCTTCAATACACCAAAAACAACCACCTCCCAAGGTTATTTGCTTTGTTGAGTTTTGTGCCATACACCAATTACAAATTATTAATAATAAAAATAAAAGTCGATTCATATGTTAGCTCAAAATAATCAAAAATCACGAAACATAGTCTTAAAATGAGTTGAATTTCGCTTTAGCGCTACAAAGCTTCCTTATCAAGAAATTTTTGCCGATTCATAGCCATTTTTCCATTTTTCGTTTTTTAAGTCTTGATTACTCAACAAACAATCATCTAAATCAGAAATTATTTGTTCCTCGTCCATATCTTGACCTATAAAATCAATTTCATTTTTTCTATCACCAAATATTTTACATCAAGACACTATAGTTGATGATTCATTCTGTAATTTTAATCACAATTGGTCACTTACTGATACAATTAATGTTACTGTAACATTAGTAAATGAATCGGCTAATTTGGATAACTGGTATATTTCTGAAGGTTTGTCGCCTAATGGCAATTCAATTAACTGCCTTTTTGAGGATCAATTATTTTGGAAAATAGACACATTTGCTAGTGGAAACCCTTATGGTTCTTGGACGTTTGTTCATGATAATGTTGGTGTAGATATGAATAGCACAT
>CBFIIL010000144.1:0-1455 GCA_965662485.1 Flavobacteriaceae bacterium
TGGTAAGACATTCAGAAAAAGATTTAGAATCCAACAATTCTTCAAATCCACCACTCTCTGAATGCGGTCAGATAAGGTCGGAGAACCTAAGACGTTTTTTCAAGGATGTGCCTCTAGAAGTCATTTACAGTACAGACTACATCCGTACTCTAAGCACTGCCAGACCTACAGCTAATTCTAAAGGTCTTGAGATTGAAAAATACAATGCTAAGGAACTTAAAGCATTTTCAAAACTTTTACTAAACAAAAAAAACAATGCTCTTGTTGTTGGCCATAGCAATACGACCGGGGTCTTGGCAGGTCTTTTGGTTGAAAAAAAAATTGGAGCGTTTGACTCAAGTATTTACGACCGTATTTATCAAGTTGTAATTTACAATGACAAAACTCGACTCCATTTGTTACACATGCCTTTAGATTGCATTGATTGATTTACATAGTTACTTACGTCAGTTGGCAATAAATTTTATTTAAAAACACGGAAATAAGACGCTAAACATTTGTATATTAGAGAATTAGAAACCAATTTAATATGCATTTTTAATGGTAAAAAGAATTTTTTTACTGATTTTTTTTTCAATTTCTGTCTGCAATTTTTCTTTTTCGCAAACTGTAACAATTGATAATTATTCAATTAATAGTCTTGGTCAAGTTCAATTATCTATTCAGGGTCAAGCTGATAAATATTATATACTTCATGCTCAACATAGTCCAACTTACAATTGGGCAACTTCAATGACAATTGGTGTTGATGGAACGATGATTATTACTGAACCTGCAGGAGCATATCCTTTGGAGAACTATTCTATTACTGAACACGATATTGCATCTCCAGATGATTATGATGGAGACGGAATAGACGACCTCACAGAGTTTAATAATATGCCTACAGACGCGCCTTTTAATTTTGCTGCTCCTATTGATTTTATAGACGGTTCAACCTCAATTCCAGATGCTGAAACTTTTATGGATTTGGCTACTGTGCAAAATGTTGGGTGGGCACCTTTTTTGGATGACCAATTATATGTAAAGTTTGGAATACTTGATCGAGATACTCCAGAACCAAAGGTCTATTTTATCAATAGTAATACCTATATCATTCATGCAAGTTTTTGGAGTGGTATTGGAGCTTCTGTTACAGGTGATGATAGTTCTGGAGAAATTGTATTCAATCCTAATGATATCCTTCCAAACGGTAGTATAGGGAGTTATTCGTTTAATTTTTCTTTTGGAGATGCCTATAACTTTGAAGCAACACAAAGAACATATGAACTATTAGTGGCTAGTATGCCATTTCTTCAAAATAATATGAACCATTTTATTGGACAATCCGATGAAAACAATCATCTCAATAATTATGCTGAAGATTTTGAGGGCTCAAGAATTGAAGTGGTTTTAGAATCGGATGTTTTTGCAGAAGTAAATTATATTCCTTTTCATGAAGCAGAAGGCTATGGT
>CBFIIL010000145.1:0-1409 GCA_965662485.1 Flavobacteriaceae bacterium
TCATTATCAAAATCGTTGTAGCATTCGCAATCACAAAATTCATATAAAACACATACATCCTCATCTACATCATTATAGAAAACCGTAAAAGTATTGGGATCATTGCCTTCACAATCGCAATCCTCAATAATAATTTGCATATCCTCGCAATCACATATACTGTCATTATCTAAGTCACCAAACAAACAATTTCCTTCGCAGTCATAACCTAATTGAGGAAAAACACAACTACTGTCATCATTTAGTGCAAATTCTTGATAATTGCACGCTAGAGAATCAGTACACCCAAAGGTAGCATCACAACTAGCAGTTATGTTCCAATTATAGAAATAATAAAAATACGATTGTGGGCTATCTGTTGTATTTGCTGTTATAGAAAGAGCATCAGCAATATCAAATGGAAAAATGGTAGAATCAACAAAGTTATTTCTGAAAAGGCCAAAGTTTTCTCCTTCAATTCCAATTTTGTAATTCTCTCCTATTTCTATTTCATAATCTAATGATAAGGTATTAAGTCCAGTAGAAAGGGAAAAAGTATTACTAAAAACTTGAATATCGTTTTCATCCAGAATTTCAACTTGAATGGAAAAATCTGTTTGAGCATATACATCAACAGAGTTAAGAGATACTTCTTCCAAACAGTCAAAGACCATATCGTAAGCATTACCAAAATGGTAACTGCCTACACCTAATTCGTATATATCTAATGGACCTCCCAATCCATCTAAGCTATTCGCTATTGCATCATAATTAGACGACATAGGATTATCGCAACCAATATTGACCTCTACACAACTTCCATCATCATAACACGCTTCTCCATCGTAGTTCAAAGCAGAAGGATCTGTACAGCCAGAAACATAACAGCAAGAGTTATCCTGAATAGTCGAAGATGAATTATAGTTAATTGCATTACTGTCCAAACAACCGCATGCATCACCTATCTGTGCCATTAGCATATCGTTGTAATACGTACCCGATTGCCTATCTAATCCAGAGGTAAAATATATGTTGCAATTGATAACAAAACAGCCCGGAGCCCATCTAGAATTTCCAGGATGTGAGTCTAATTGCAACCAGCTATCATTCTGCGGGTCATATTCCCACAATTCACCCGAGTCTAAAGTACTGTGGTCATCACCATCACCACTTAGGGCATAACCTTTTCCATTGTAGGAAAACTGTGTACCTGCTACCCTTCCTTCAGCTGGTAATTCAGACATAGTAATCCACTCATCGGTAAATGGGTCGTATTTATAAAAATCGTTGTAAATATTGTAGCCATTGCCTAATGAGTTGCCATGACCAAAACCGACATAAGGATAATCACCTATTCCAAAGTAAAACGGATGGTGTCTGTCTCCAAATTCAAAATCAGCTTTTTGAGTCCATTCATCATCTGCTATATT
>CBFIIL010000146.1:0-1408 GCA_965662485.1 Flavobacteriaceae bacterium
TTTTTTAAATCTTTGCTTTATACTTAAAGCCCTTTTATCATGAAGAAATTATTTCTTGCATTATCCTTTTTATTTATCTCTGTATTTACCTTTTCTCAATGTATTCTCATTGATTTTCAAGTATTGTCAGAGCCCTACTGTCCAGGAAGTTTAAATGGCGGGCAATTACAAGCTAATGTTTCAGGCGGTACAGGCTTTTATACTTATGAGTGGTTAAATGAAAATGGAGGTAATTTGCCTGGAGGCCCTCAAACATCAGCTATTACGAATAGTTTTTTGCCAGCGAATCAAGCTATTTGGGTATTTGTTACGGATACTTTTCAGAATTGTACTGATTCAGCATCATATACATTTACATCATATTCTTGTGATCCAGATACTGCAAAGCTAGAAATCTCGAGCTCTTTTGATATAAATCCAGTTGGCTACAACACCTATACGGAGTGTGATGTCAAACTAACTAATCTAGGCTGTCAAGTGTCATTTAAACCTGAGTTTATAGTTTCTCATATAACCGATACTTTAGAACAAGGTGATTTTATCATTGAGTATTTTAACGCCCAGTCTGTATGGGAGGTTATACCCTACACTATTAATTCTGATGGTAACGCTATTGGATATTGGGGAGGGCAATCAGGTCAAAATTTAAATTGTGAAGAAGAAAGAGTAAGACCAGTTCGGGTTAAATTTAACCAATTCAATCCTGAAGCACCCTTGGGAGAATATACAGCTTCATTAAGGTTGTGGAGTGTTGACCAAAGCGGAAACCTTTTGTCAATTATCTCGGAACAAGATCAAGTTTCGTTAACCTTAATGGATACAATTTGCAATACGCTGTCCATTTCTTCAACCATTACAGATGCAAGTTGTCCAGAACAAACTGATGGTCAAATCCAGTTATCCTCGACTGGCGGACAATCTCCTTACGAATATTCTGTAAACAATGGTACATTCTCATCAAATGGTCTTTTCACTTCATTGTCAAGTGGATCATACATTCTAGTTGTTAAAGACTCATTAGGGTGTCAAGAGTCAGACACCGTATTTTTAAATCCGGAGCCATCACTACCAGACACTTTATGGTTTACAGCAATTACGCCTTTCGATGCCGTAATAAATTGGACGGCTGACTCTACTGTCGATGGCTATCGCTTTAGATATAGAGAAGCAGGACAAACATGGCAAATTGTTGCCTCAGGAATTTTTGATGATAACATTGCTGAAATGTTGTCCAGTAAATCTTTTTCAGGACTTTTGCCATCAACAACATATGAGGTGCAAGTTCGAACAAATTCTCTGATAGATTGTATTGAAGGGTGGTCTACAACTTTCTTTTTCACTACTCCTATGGAGCCATATACATATGATGTTTTATTCACTTGTAATGGAGTCAGCTCAGGTCATATTT
>CBFIIL010000147.1:0-1403 GCA_965662485.1 Flavobacteriaceae bacterium
TTTTTGCTTTAAAATTATCATTGTTCAAGTAGCGTTTATTCACCACCCACATATCTCCCAATATCAAAACACCAATTATCAATATTGCAGGTAATCTTTTAAGAGTATTAGATAAATAAAGCCATATGGATGTAGCCGCTAAAAGAATCAATATAAGAGATCGAAAAGCGTCAGCTTGAAAAATAGAAGCTCTATCTACTTGTAAGGCATTGCTTAAGGCATCACCGTATTGATTGTCATTTGGACTTGTAAAATCAAAAAACATTGTTGGAGCAAGAGCAAATAACAAACATAAGCCTCCAGTAATGGCTAGTGAATATTTAAGTCCTTTTAAAATCTTCTCTGTTTTTCCTTCTTCAAGTATTTTATTTAATGCAAGAATTCCAAGGAAAGGCATTAGGAACTCAACAATTACTAATGTAGTTGATACTGCTCTAAATTTATTATATGCAGGAATATAATCAAGGAAAAAGTCTGTTAATGGCATGAGGTTTTTACCCCAGCCTAGGGTAAGCATCAAAATGAATGAACCTACAACCCACCATCTTAAATAACCATTAAATAAAAACAGTCCTAATACAAAAAGAAAACAAATTATCGCTCCAGCATAAACAGGTCCAGAGGTAAAAGGTTGTGTTCCCCAGTACAAGGGTAATTGTTTTATAATATTTTTAGCCTGACTGGACTGTGCACTATTCTTAAATAACTTATATGTTTCAGAGTCTGTGCCTAATTCTCCACCAGATGCACCACCATGAAAATTAGGAATTAAAAGCGTAAACGATTCGGCTTTTCCATAACTCCATGCCGTAGCATAATCTTTATCTAAACCTGATGTTTTATTACTTTGGTTTGCAGTCAATTCTGATTTACCACGAATACTTTCTGCACCGTACTCCATAGTAGTCATTAACTTAGAAGAACTCGTTAATGCACCTATACCACCTGCTAAAAGTAAAAAAGCAACTTGCTTCATAAATACAGGCATTGTCTTTTCCTTAATAGCTTCTATAAGTTTTACTATGCCTATTACAAAAAGTAACATAATAAGGTAATAGGTAATCTGAAAGTGATTAGCATTTACCATTAAAGCTGTAAATAAAGCCGTTAATGCAGCCCCCAATAACATCCGCCCTCTAAAGACCATAAGAACAGAGGCGACAATTGGTGCTATATAACCAATGGCATGAGCTTTTGTGTTATGTCCTGCTTCAATAATTATGAAAAAATAGGATGAAAAAGCAAAGGCTATTGCACCCACAATTGCCAAGCGATAATCTATAGAAAGGGTAACTAAAAGAAAGTAAAAACCCAATAAGTATAAAAAGACTGTTCCTACTGGTGCTGGAAGGTATAGCTTAAAAATTTTGGAAAAATAACTTACTAAATTACTCTTGTGAAGT
>CBFIIL010000148.1:0-1400 GCA_965662485.1 Flavobacteriaceae bacterium
TTGGTGGTGTGGTTTGTGGCCGTCAAGAATTGATTGATCAGCTTAGAAATGTAAACGACGGTGCAGCCATGCTTCTTGGTGCAAGTATGGATAGTCTGAGGGCTTCATCAATTCTTAAAAACCTAAGAACTCTTCATATTAGGATGAAACAACATAGCCACAATGCAATGTATTTGGCAGAAAAATTTGAATATGAAGGCATAAAAACCGTTTACCCTGGACTTAAATCTCATCCCTCTCACAATATATTTAAACAACAAATGAACAAAGAATATGGTTTTGGTGGTATGCTTACTATAGATGTTGGAACGCTTGAAAAGGCCAACGAATTGATGGAATTGATGCAAAAAGAAAACCTTGGCTATTTGGCGGTAAGCTTAGGGTTTTATAAAACCTTATTTAGCGCACCTGGAAGTTCCACTTCTTCCGAAATTCCTGAAGACGAACAAAAGGAAATGGGATTAAGTGAAGGATTAATACGTTTTTCTGTTGGGTTAGATAATGATATTGAAAGAACCTACCAGTCCATGAAAAAATGTATGAAATCTGTTGGTGTACTTTAAATACCTTTTAGTCGTTCCCAAAATGCAGAAAGGTCTTTTTCTTTTACATCTTTTGGGTAAAATGGCTGTGCCATCCAACGTTGATTTTTCTTCTTAATTTTGAAATTAAACACTGAAGAGTTTGGATCTTCTTCATTCATTAAAGGATAACGCAAATCCTTAAAAACAAAAGTGTCCTTATCAGAAGTTTCAGAAACTGAATAAAATCCATCGCTGAACCAAATTAAGGTTTTAATATCTCTATCATTTGACGACACAAGCTGGTGATTTTTTGGAATACTTTGCCATTTTCTAGGTGCTTTATTTTCATCAAAAATTGAATAAAATGCCACATGAAATGCTGTGTCAGATTCTGCAACACCATACCACAAAATATTATTTAAGATTGTAGGTTGACTTTTAAAACGATTGTAACTTATATTCTTTTGTTCTAAATCAGATTTAAAAATTGAGCTAACATAAAACTTATTTATCAAAGTAAGGACCATATATAATGAGCTAATCCCTAAGCCAATAGTTAAAAAAACAGCTCTTGTTTTGGAGGTTCGCCTAAAAAACATCAAAATAATAAGTGACACTAAAAAAGGTAATGTGTAAAAAGGATCGGCAACCGCAATATTATCAAAAGCAACTCTGTAGTTTGAGAATGGTGCAAATAACTGTGTTCCATATCCTGTAAAGCAATCCAAAATTGGATGCGTAATAATTGAAATTAAAAACAATTTTATCCAATCATTTCGCGAGGTCTTTCCTAATCGTTTTCCTCTATTATACACCCAAAAAACAGCATATCCGAGCCCTAATCCTGCCAAAATTGCAAACAAAATTGAGTGCATA
>CBFIIL010000149.1:0-1399 GCA_965662485.1 Flavobacteriaceae bacterium
TACTTTGTTTCTAAGTGTGTTCATAATGTTTATTTTTAATGGTTTAACAGTTATACTATCGAACGATTCGACACCGCAAACATACATTGGGACTTTTATTTTAATCGGTAGTTTGTTGTTTACTTTCATTTGTAATCGTTTGTTGTCGTTTGTAATTGAATATTTTGTAGTTTTACAAAAACTAAAAACATCATGAGTTCCAAACAATGCCCAGAATGTGGTGAAAAAATTGTAGGCCGCACCGACAAAAAGTTTTGCAGTGATGGTTGCCGCAATACCTACAATAACCGCATGAACAAAGACCAAAAAAATTTGATGCGTAACATCAATAATCGATTGCGAAAAAACTGGCGAATTTTAGAACAACTAAACCCAGATCAAAAAACAAAGAAATCCAGAGCACAACTTATAGCATTGGGTTTTGATTTTAATTATTTTACAAGTATTTATAAAACAAAAGCAGGGACGACCTATTATTTTGTTTATGACCAAGGGTATTTACCTCTCGAAAATGATTTCTTTGCTTTAGTAAAACGTGATTAATGCTCTTTTTTGGTTTTAAAAAAGCTCTATTTTTTTTCAAAAAAAACTCAGGTGAACTCCAAAATTGACGTTTTTACACTTTTTTTTGGTAAAAATGGTCTTAAAAAGTGGTGTTTTTAGCTGCTTTTTTTGGTAAATTTTTCCCGAATATTACGTCAGATGGCCGTTTATTACGTCAAATGGCCGTTTGTTACATGACGCTTGCAAGAAGTGTTATTGTGCTGTATGTTTACAACAGTAATTTATTTTACTACATTTTTTTAAAAGTTAAATTGGTTAATTTGAAAAGGCACCCTCTCCGGGTGCTTTTTTTCATTGCAATTCTTTTAAAAAAAATCCATTACATTTGAGGCTTTAAAATTACTAGCTTATGAAATTTAAATATATTGCTCTTCCATTATTTTTTTGTGGTGTTTTTCAATTTGGATTTGCACAATCCAATTCGGATCTACTTAGCCACTATAAAGCGTACTATGCTCAAATGCAAAAGCATGGTGATGTGCAGGGAATTATTAACGCCATGACCCACTTATTGGTTTTGGAGCCCAATGAAGCTCGACAAGATACGCTGGCCGCATTATATATGAATGAAGGAAAATACATTCAAGCACTTAATATTTTGGGAATTCAAAAAGAAGATACAGATTCTGATATGGCCGTTGAGGTCAAAGCTGTAAGTTTAAAGTCCTTAAATGAGCCGGCCCGTGCTCTGGAACACTATGAGGTATTATTTCAGCGCAACCCTAGTGTAGGTTTGGCTTATGAGTTGGCCGATTTAAAAATCCAAATTGATGATATAATTGGTGCTAATACAAATATCACCTATGGAATTGCAAACAGTACGGATGAAATGATG
>CBFIIL010000150.1:0-1366 GCA_965662485.1 Flavobacteriaceae bacterium
GCAATGCTGCGCTGTAAGTTAGAAGCTGTAATAAGCTGTAAGCTGTAAGCTATAAGCACTAAGCTGTAAGCTATAAGCACTAAGCTGTAAGCTTTAAGCATAGAGTCTAAAGCCTAGAGCCTAAAGCCTAAAGCCTAAAGCATAGAGCCTAAAGCCTAAAGCTTAAAGCCTAAAGCATAGAGCCTAAAGCCTAAAGCTTAAAGCCTAAAGCCTAAAGCCTAAAACTTAGAGCAACCTTTTAAGGTGGTTATTGCAATGGGGCTCACCTCTTACCATCCCGAACAGAGCAGTTAAGCCCATTAGCGCCGATGGTACTACACTTGTGGAAGAGTAGGTCACCGCCTTTCTTTATACTGAACTTGTTTCAGTATCCATTAAACCCTCACAATACCGTGGGGGTTTTTTTGTGGGTTTTTTTGCGGTGGAAATTTTCCACTGCAAAGCTTGTAATACGTTGATATACAGTATGTTATTTTAAAGCACGAGCAAGTGGCTAGTGCTAGTATGTGGGGGAGTTAAATAGCATTAGTAGTCTGTAAAGATTTGGTAAAGAATATAGATTACTACAAATCCCCAAAAAATAAGTTCTAAAATAGCCATCATAGTAGATTGAGTTTTGTTTAGTTGTCTTAGCCGAGCAAGAGGCTCGCGCTAGCGGGGTCTCTAATATTTAGTGATGCAGTCCAAAGGAATAGTGGCTAAGGTTTCTGAGTCTATAATATCGTCGTCCAATTCTTCCAAAGGATTAATTGAAACTATAATATTAATTGGTTCTCCCTTTTCATAAAAGTGAAAATCATCTATTTTAATAGAGAGTACTTTTCCTACTACATATTGGACATCATCTTCGTCAAGTTCAATACGAGCATTTACTGTTTGACCGATAAGTTCGTTTAATGGATTCATAGGTTTTAATGGTGTGAAGATTTTAGATTTGGGGTCTAAAATTTATTCCTTATAAAAATATAAAAAATTATGCTTTATTTGAGTTTTGTTATGTTGCTGAATATCAAAGCAATAGAAAAGTCAGTATGTTTTTGCGATAAAAAAAAACGGCTTATTTTTTAGAGCTATATAGGGTCTTTATGCCATAAAGCGTTTGATGTCCATAGGGTTTGTTTCTTTGTAACAGCCATCGGTCAAAAAGAGATAAGGGTTTCTTTTTGGATTTTTGTACAATCAATACCACCATCAAATCTTTGATGACCTTAAACATACGCCCCAATCCATATTTTGAAACGCCTTGTTGTCTGGCCTTGTGTTGCACGTGTACTTGTGTAATTTTACCGCCATTTAGGTGTACAAGCAAGTTGATAAAGCGGTGCATTCCATCGTATAAATTCAAGTTTTTGGCAGTGTCTTTGGT
>CBFIIL010000151.1:0-1364 GCA_965662485.1 Flavobacteriaceae bacterium
TACAACTTCGTTACCTCCATTGTAAATTTCAATATACTTATTGTTTCCGCCGTCGCCTTCAGCATATTCAGAAATGAATACCTGAGCGTTCAAATTGCCATACGAGAACGCAGACAAAATAAAAGCTAACAAGAAACAACAATAAGTACGAAAATTTTGAGTAATTTTTAAACTCATAATACTTGTTTTTGGTTAATAATAAGTTAATTTCTAAATCTTAGCAGAAGTTACTAACAGAAGAATATGTAACACAACTGACTGATTGTCAGGGTGTTATAAGTGGTTAGCTTCTTCTCTAGAGAATTAGAGCTTATAAAGATATAATACTTTTTCAGAAATTCAAATTTTGAGCAAAAAAAAAATAAAGTCAGAAAAGACATATAAAAAGTATATTTGCGACTATGAAAAACATGTATTTTTTATTACTCATTTTTTGTTTTTCCTGCGCCAATATTGTGCCTTTAACTGGTGGCGATAAAGATGTAAGCCCTCCTGAACTCCGCTCTGTTTACCCCGAAAATAAAAGCACCTTGTTCAAAGAAAACATTATTACAATGGTGTTTGACGAAGCTATTCAGATAAATCAAGCTGAGAAAATGTTTTTCTCACCCTACATAGATAATGATGTTAGCATAGAGGCTAAAGGTGATGAACTATTAATCTCAGTAGATGACGAATTTAAAGAAAATACTACCTACACTATCATTCTCAATAATATCGTAAAAGATATTACTGAAGGGAATGTGCTTAGCAATTTAGAATATACTTTTTCCACTGGAGCTGTAATTGACACATTATATATACAGGGTACTGTTTTAGATGCTTTAACTAAAAAAGCTGTTGAGAAAGTAAGCGTAGGTTTATATTATGCCGAATCTGCTTCGGATAGTTTGCTTTACAAACAAAAGCCTGATTATTTAGCTATAAGCGATAAGGACGGTTTTTTTAAATTTTCTAACCTTGCTGACAACTCATTCACTTTGCTGGCTTTGGAAGATGCGGATAATAATCTGAAATTTAGCTTACCACAAGAAAAGGTAGGTTTCATTGACGAGCCAATACAAGCAAGTTCTAAAAACACCACAGTCTTAGTGTTTGATGAAACAGCCTTAAGCGATTCCTTAACAAATATGCCTGCTGTTGATAATGATAGTTATGGCCGTTTACTCATCGACTCTTTGCCCAGCAGCTCTTTAATTGTTGAGCTTCTACATAAGGAGTCTGTGATTTATAGAACAACTGAACCATCATTATCCTTAAGTATAGATTCATTAAGTGCTGGCACTTATTCTTTACGGATAATTTATGATGAGAATAATAATGGCAAATGGGATTCTGGAAATTTAGCACAAAAAAGACAAGCT
>CBFIIL010000152.1:0-1343 GCA_965662485.1 Flavobacteriaceae bacterium
CTCATTGGAGATGATAAATCTTTTTTACGTAGTAGCTTAGTCATTATGTGGCGGTAATCGTCGCTGTTTTCTTCAAATTTTTCTTGAATTTTTTCTTCAGCATGAAAGCCTTTTATGATGCGTAGTCCTCTTATATTTTCCTCGATATTAGAAAGGAGTTCGCCCATTTTGTTCTGCCCTCTATCTGATGATTTTTTGAGGCTTTTTCCAATACGTGCAATTAAAAATCCTGCAATAGGAAATAATACGATAACGAAAATCGTGAGCTGTGGACTGATGACAATTAGAGTGGCTAAGAAGATGATAATATTTAAAGGGTCTTTGAATATCATTTCCAACGAACTCATTATTGACCATTCAATTTCCACTAAATCAGTAGTCATTCGGGCAATAATATCACCTTTTCTTTTTTCAGTATAAAAGCCAAGTGGTAAGGACAAGACCTTTCTGTGAAGGTCATTACGCATATCCCTTACCACACCATTTCTTATGGGAGTAAGAAAGTAAAGGGCTAAATACCTAAACAAATTTCTGAACATAAACATCACTAACACCAATACGCAGATGAATAATAAGGCGTCGATTTGTCCTCTTGTTTCTATAATTTGTGTGATTTGAAAATAGAAGTTCTCGGTGATTGATGATGCACTGAAACTCAATTCAGGTGCTTCATATACTTTTTCTTGTGTGCCAAATAGTAAGCCTAAAAACGGAATTATCATGGTAATGGATACCAAAGAAAAGATAACCGTTAGGATATTAAAGACGATGTTAAATACGGCATAAACCCAGTAAGGTTTGGCGAATCGTAAGACTTTAAAAAAATCTTTCATTATGCAAATGTATTAAAATGCTCTTTTAAGGTTCTAAAAATTTATCTTTGTTGTATGGAAAGTACAAGACAGAAGAAGGTTTCGAGACAATTGCTGAAAGATTTATCTGAAATTCTGCAATTGCATGGAAGGGATTTAATTGGCACTTCTTTTGTGTCAGTTACAATTGTGCGTGTATCGCCAGATTTGTCCATTGCTAGAGTATATATCAGTGTATTTGGCACTGATGATAAGGATGCTTTGCTTGAAAGAATGAACAAGCAAGGGTATGCTATTCGTAAAAAATTAGGACAGCGTATTCGCAATCAAATGCGTAAAGTTCCAGAACTCAAATTCTTTTTAGACGATTCGGTTGACTACTCTCAGCAGATTGAAGATTTACTAAAAGAATAGAATTGAGAGTAGCCTTTTACATAGCTAAGCGGTATTTGTTTGCCAAAAAATCTAAAAACGTAGTTCATTTTGTAAGTTTAGCATCGATGATTGGCGTGGCGGTTGGTACAGCAGCTT
>CBFIIL010000153.1:0-1329 GCA_965662485.1 Flavobacteriaceae bacterium
CTTACAATGTGATAACGAACACCTGGTAAATCCTTAACTCTACCACCTCTTACAAGCACAATTGAGTGCTCTTGTAAGTTATGACCTTCACCACCGATATAAGCATTAACCTCGTTCCCGTTGGTTAATCTTACCCTAGCAACCTTCCTCATTGCTGAGTTTGGTTTTTTAGGCGTAGTTGTATAAACTCTCGTACAAACCCCACGTCTTTGTGGGCAGCTTGTTAACGCTATAGATTTGGACTTTTTCGTGATCCTAGTCCTTCCTTTTCTTACTAATTGTTGAATAGTTGGCATACTATTTCATGTTTTATTTCTTGTTCTAACCCTGTTTTTAGGGGGTGCAAATCTAATCATTTTTATTAACTATCAAATAGAATTCAGGCTTTTTTTCATAAAAAAAACACTCACATAAATTAATGTGAGTGTCTCAAAAGTATGTTTTAGATATACTTGATGTTATTTTTTTTCTGCAAAAAGTATTTTTTGACGTACACTTTTCGTTCCATTTTCAATAAAAATGAAATATATTCCTGAGGCTAAATCTCCTCTTTCTATTACTAAAGAATTAGTGAACTTTGACTCTCGCAATACTCGTGCTCTAGAATCCATCAATTTAAAGGTGTATTCCTCATCAGCACTGTTCCCCAATAATTCTACCGTAAAGTATTCTCTTGCTGGATTTGGGTAAATCACCACATCCATGCTGCTAAACTCATTTACACCTACCTTAGTGTAATCTCTAGTTACACGCTTCTCACAGTCGTTAGCATCCGTAACTACTAAAGTATATTCTCCACTTAAGTCCGGTGTAAAGCTAGTACCGCTTGACTGATAGTTCCCGAAGTATAACCATTCATAACTGTAGTTTGGCGTTCCGCCACTAGCTGTTGCTGTGAATGGTATAGAACTTACACTAAAGTTGGCTTGTAATGCACTAGGCTCATCTACCTCAACACTTAAGTTTACTTCACATGCGTTAGCATCGCTTAAAACTACTGTATATGTACCTGCACCTAATGCTGTTGAATCCGAGTTACCCCAATTAATGTAATGTGGTGCTACACCTCCAGTAACTGTGACTGATGCACTTCCGTCTGATTCACCATTACATTGCACATCACTTACTGTTGCTACGCCTTCTATTAAGGCAGGCTCAGTAATCTCTAAATCAAATGAACGGACACAGTTGCTAGCGTCTGTAACACTTAAGACATAAGTGCCTGTACTTAATGAGCTGAGTGCTGTACTATTACCAACTAGTGAACCTCCTGTTGACCAAGAGTATGAATAGTCAGGGTTACCACCAAAGGCTTCTATGCTTATCGCT
>CBFIIL010000154.1:0-1305 GCA_965662485.1 Flavobacteriaceae bacterium
GTTAAACTCTGAAGAACTTACATAATTATCACCAACAATTTTCATTGTTGAACTGATTGTTTTTGCTATTTCAGCTTGAGTATTTGAACGTGCTTTTTTCTTAGCCGTCATTTGGTCTAAACTCTCACCAACAGCATTTCCTCTAAAGGTATTTTTATCAGAAAAATACTTGTCGCCAGAGCAATACTGCTCAATCAATACTTCCCCTTGGTCTTCAACACTTAATCCTTTGTTTGAGTTACATGAGACAAGTGCAAAAGCCAATACTATTGCAAATGGAAAACTTACTCTTAAATTCATCATTCTTGTTTTTAATGTTTCAGTGTATAAAAGTAAACTTTTTTTACAAAGATTTATTTTGCAACTAACAATGAAATTTTACGAATTGCCAAAAACGTAATTTTTAACGATATTTGTGTACCTAAAAAATAACCTATACAAGAACTATGACTAAGTATATATTCACTTTAATTTTATCATTATTTTTCATCAATAGCAGTATTGCACAAACACATGTTCTAGATGAAGGCACCGTATTATTCGAAAGAGAGGTCGTTAATGGCTTAGACGTGCCTTGGGAAATCAAATGGGGACCAGACAACCATATTTGGGTAACCGAACGTTCAGGACAAATCAGCCGTGTAAACGTCGAAACAGGCGAACAATTTCCTATTCTTAATTTAATAGCTCAACTCTACGACTCAGGCGAATCCGGACTTTTAGGCATGGAAATTCACCCAGACTTTAACAATGGTGCTCCTTATGTATTTTTAGCTTACACCTACGGTAGTCAGGGTAATGCCAGTGAAAAAATAGTTTACTACGAATACGATGCAGAGCAAGACGCTCTAATCAATGAAACTGTAATCGTTGATGGAATTGATGGTAACAGCACTCATATTGGCTGCCGATTATTAGCCGTTGATAACACAACCTTACTCATTACCACTGGAGATGCTCAAAATTGGAATGCCTCACAAAATGTAAATGCTTTAACGGGTAAAACTCTTAGAGTAAATATAGACAAGGATAGTGATGACTTCGGTAGTCCTAAATCGGATAATCCTAACCCTAACAGCTATGTATATAGCATTGGACACAGAAACGCTCAAGGCTTAGCTGTGGCACCAAACGGTATTGTTTACAGTTCAGAGCATGGCCCTAATAACGATGATGAATTAAACATCATTGAATCAAATTTAAACTACGGATGGCCAAATGTTCAAGGCTTTTGCGATGATTTTGCAGATATGTATTATGCCGATGATTTAAGTAGTTCTTTTTCGGAAAACGATTATTGTGAGG
>CBFIIL010000155.1:0-1294 GCA_965662485.1 Flavobacteriaceae bacterium
CCCAACAACCCTAATTTGTTTACAAACTTAGGCGTTGGAGAACATGTAATAACTGCCTATTACAATTATCCTGATGGAAGTAGTTTCTGTTACAAAACAGATACGTTTGAATTTTTTGAAAAAGAAGAACTATACTTTTCATTAGATGTAAATAGCGTAAGCTGTTATGATGATTGTGATGCTTCAATTTCAATTGATTCAACATATGGTGGTACTGAACCCTATGCCTTTATCTGTTTAAATAATTTAGACACAAATTATTTATTTGAAAACCTATGTGCTGGAGAATATTCGATTAAAATGATTGATGATAATGGTTGTTTCTTAATTGAAGATATTGCAGTTAATGAAGGAAATGCAATTTATCCTCTCATTTCTTTTGAAGACGGCGAATTGATTGTTGTTCAACCAACCCTACAAAACCCTTCAATGGGAACGCCGCCTTACTCATATCAGTGGTATGAAGATAATTCCTTGCTCCCAGGAGCCGTCTCTGAAGTCTATAACCCGGATTATCCAGGTCTATATAGTGTAGTGGTTACTGATAGCGTGGATTGTAAAGGTAAGTCAAGCATCTATAAAATCGAAGTTCTTGATTTATCAAGTTGGTCTTCTGGAGTTGATGTCAATATTTTCCCTAATCCTTTTGCAGATGAATTGAATGTTGCAATTAATTCTACTAGCGAATACGAATGGGTTTTAAGAGATATTAGTGGTAAAGTTGTTGAAAGTGGCATGGATGAATATTCATGGAAAATAAACACCTCTACATTGCCAAATGGAATGTATATTTTGAACGTTTTCAATGATGCTGAACAACTAATCTATAAGATAATGAAACAATAAATAATAGTTTTTAAAATTTCATTACCTTCGTAGAGTATATAACTTGATTAATAAATCGAATGAAAAGATTATTTTTAATTGTTGGAATTGTATCCCTTTTCGCTGTAAACGCTTTTTCAGCTTCTCATTTTTCTGATGATCAGCCAGTAGTTTCTATTGGAATTAATGATTTAATTATCGTTTCTGATGTCAATAAGGTTATGGAATACGCTAAAGCAAAAGGCTTGAATGATAGGGCTTTGGATCAAATTAAACTAGCCGATGAATCCTATGTTAAAGGCGTGCAGTTTCTACAACAGTCAAACCCAACAGAAGCGATACAATCTTTTAAAACATCTTTTAAAAATTATAAGAGAGCAAAGCTAAGTGAAGATGCACTCAACTTTGCTAATTTGCAACTTGCTGTGGCTCATCAATTAAGTGATGATGATAGAAATAAGAAAAAAGT
>CBFIIL010000156.1:0-1241 GCA_965662485.1 Flavobacteriaceae bacterium
TACTGATTTTAAAAAATTTAAACGTATTAAATACAACAAACTCAGTTATAATGCTGTTGAAAAAGGTATTGATAAATACTATGAAAATATTAACCATCAAATGTCATCCGCACTCGATATTTTAGCGACGTATTTAAAAGGTCAAAAGATTATTTACATGGAATCTAAACACTATTGTGAGCAACAACTTAATACACTTATGATGCCTGCTATTATTTTATCTACACTCGCTACTGTTTGTTCAAGCGTTCCATATTATCTGGATTGGAGATCATTTATCATTGCAGCCATAAATGCTTTTATCGCATTTCTTATTTCACTTGTTAACTATTATAAATTTGACGCACAGTCAGAAGCACATAAAATTTCTAGTCATCAATATGATAAATTACAAACTTCTGTTGAATTTACCTCTGGTTCTGTTTTATTATTTAAAAATATTGATGATGATAATTGTGATAAATCGAAAAATGAGATTTTTACCGCACATGATTTAAAAAAAGAACTCAATAAAAAACTTGATACTGTTGAACAAAAAATCAATGAAATAAAAGAAACTAACCAATTTCTTATTCCACGGGTTATACGGTTTAGATATCCAGTTATCTATAATACAAATGTTTTTTCTCTTATTAAAAAAATCGCGGATTATAGACAAAAAACTATTACTAGTTTGCGTAATATTAAAAATGAAATTCGATTTTTAAACGCACTTCAACTTCATAACAACTACAAACTTGATAACAAGGACAAAAAAAGACTCAAATTTTTATTCGGAAAAAAGAAACAAAGAACAAAAGATATTCTTGTTCTCAAATCCGCTTTTTCCATTATTGATCAAATGTTCAAAAAAGAAATTCTTAACGCAGAACTTATTAAGAAAAATGACTGTTTGTTTAAAAAAATGTGTAGTTGTTTTCTGAAAACATATGATGTTGTACATGACCATACATTCAAAGACCCAGAAAAACTTAATACCTTTATTTCTAACCTTATTGACCCATTTCGGGATAAAATAAATCAATATGACCTTGAAAATCAAAATAACGCGATTAAGAAAAATAAGAAAAACAATAAACATTATGGATGGTTTTCATTTCCACAAATGATGAGGCGAAAATCAAACTCTCCTGTACCATCCGACGATGAAGACTATCTGGAAACATACAGTCTTTAATTCATATCATTAAAAAAGTAATTAACATATATGTTGGGCCTCTAAAACATTTCTGCCCGGAGTT
>CBFIIL010000157.1:0-1237 GCA_965662485.1 Flavobacteriaceae bacterium
GAAACCGTATTTTACAATTCAAACGAACACTCTAGAGCCACCTCTGAAGTAGAAACTCAAACAGACCGGTTCAACAACTGGTGCCGACACAACTACGGTGATAAAAACTATGTCAAATCAGCTCCTATTTTACACGAGCTTCGCTCTATCAAGCATCCGCTTGAAATAGACCTTTTACAGCACGCTTGTAACATTACCGAAAAAGGCTTTCGCAGGGTGTTGAACTTCGTTAAAGCAGGTGTTATGGAATATGAAATTGAAGCGGAATATATGCACGAATTTCTGAGAAATCGCTCCAAAGGGTTTGCCTATGAACCTATTATTGCATCTGGAAGAAACGCTTGCGTTTTACACTATATTGACAACAACAAAGAATGTAAAGACGGCGACCTTATACTCATGGATGTTGGTGCTGAATACGCAAATTATGCTTCAGATATGACGAGATGTATTCCTGTCAGCGGTCGTTTTTCCAAACGTCAAAAAGACGTATATAATGCTGTTTTGAAGGTAATGAGAGAGGCGACTAATATGCTAATTCCAGGCACATTATTAGGGGATTACCACAAAGAAGTTGGCAAAGTAATGCAGTCAGAATTATTAGGCTTAGGGCTTTTAGACCAGAATGATATAGATAAACAAGACCCTAAAAACCCTGCTTTCAGAAAGTACTTTATGCACGGAACGAGTCATTATTTAGGCTTAGATGTTCATGATGTAGGACACTGGGATACTCCAATCAAAGAAGGTATGGTGTTTACTTGCGAGCCTGGTATTTACATTTTAGAAGAAAATCTTGGAATTCGTATAGAGAACGACCTAGTCATTACTAAAGACAAACCCTTTGATTTAATGGCTAATATCCCTATAGAAGCTGATGAGATTGAGAGCCTTATGAATTAGTTAGGAATAAACACTTGTGTTATTTGTTTTTCTCCGTCTTTAAAACCAACCTCCAACACATAAATTCCTTTGGCGAGGTGCTGAGTATTTACCTCATTGATAGATTGGTCAATTATTTTTTTGCCTGAAAGGTCGTACATCACCAAAGCTGTAATTTGTTTTCCTAAACCTTCAACATATAGCCTAGAATCTGAGGTTAAAAACACCTTAAAGTTAGGCTGCTTAATGTGTGTTTTTATTCCTATAAGATCATCAATAACATATACATCTTGTGTGTATTGCTCTATGTATATTATATCCCCTCCTTCATCTGATTCGTTATCAAAAACTCCTG
>CBFIIL010000158.1:0-1232 GCA_965662485.1 Flavobacteriaceae bacterium
CCAGCGGTTATTGCTCTAGAAATCATTTCATCTCGATCTCCGTCAAATGCTTCGCTATAGAGATGTGTATGCGTATCGGTTATGATCATGGTACAAAAGTACTATTTTGTGTAGTATATTTGTTAAAAAAAATATTGCCTTGAAAATTAATAGTTCTTTAATGCAGTTTTTATCTGAAAATCACTTTTACAAGGTAAAATTACATTTCATTAAAAGTAATCATTACAAAGTGATTGCTAAAATAAACGGCGTAAAAGGGCATTTTATTTTGGATACTGGAGCTTCTACAACTTTTGTAGACAAAAATTTAAAAGAAAAATTTAAACTAATTTCTGAAGCATCGCAAATAAAAGCAAGTGGTGCTGGCCCTGAGCAAATTGATGCGTTTGTTTCACACAAAAATCAATTGAAATTTGGACAATGGTTTTTAAAAAAATGCACTATTGCTCTGATAGATTTAGACCCTATTAACGCAGCCTTTACTGCGGCAAATCTGCCTACTGTTGATGGTATTATTGGGGCAGATGTTCTAAAGAAAGGCAAAGCCATAATTGATTACGATAAAAACTACCTGTATTTAAAATAAAAAATCCCGCAAACAGCGGGTTTTTCGTTACTATTTAAAAAGAATTTAATCTTGTACTTGAAAAGTAATGGGCAAAGAGTAAGGTACAATTACTGGCTTCCCTCTTTGTCGACCAGGTTTCATTTTTGGCAACATATTAATAACTCGTGCTGCTTCTTTTTCTAACCTTGGGTGTGGTGCTCTAGAGCGTACTCCTGTGACATTTCCATTTTTGTCAATTTTAAATATTACACTAATACGCTGTCTCCCTGAAAGCCCTAAATCTCCAGCTAAATCTGTATTAAATTTACGCTGAACAAATTTGGCGATTTTTTCAGACATACATTTACGTTTGTCGGCATTGGATCCGCGTTCGCAACCAGGATATTCTGGCACGTTTTCAATCACTGAGAATGGAACCTCAACATCTTCCACAACTTCTTCAACCTCTATTTCTTCAACTTCAATAATTTCTTCTTCTTGGTCTGTTTCTGTTGACTCTATTACTGTTTCTTCAATTTCCTCTTCATCTTCCACGACCTCAATAACTTCTGGAGCAGCTGGTGGCGGTGGCGGAGGTGGTGGCGGAATGACTTGTTCTATAATTGGTATTTCTTCCTCTAGTTCTTCGTCTAGATTAAGTTTTCCAATATCAATATCAGATTTG
>CBFIIL010000159.1:0-1187 GCA_965662485.1 Flavobacteriaceae bacterium
CTTCTTCCTTTTTCTCTTCCTCATCTTTTTCAAATGCTTCAATCAATTGAGCTGACCATTGTCGACTATCGCCATTGGGGAGTATAATATCTCCTTTAAGGATGTCATTTGAAAATAAACTATTTACTCTATAAACTCCGTCATCTAATTCGTATTGCAATGTTAGGTGCGGACCTTCTTGTTCTAATTTAGTTTTAAATTCAAGAGTGTCTCGTTTTAGCTGTCCTTTTATTTTGTCTGCAGAACCACTGATGATGATTGTGTCCTTTTCATTACTTAGAAAAGTCCCTCTTAAATCAATAGTTTGTTCTTTTTTGATAGGATACTCTTTACCTTGAATCCAGTTGCTTTGAATTTCTCCAGAGTCAAAAATAGGAGCAGAGCATACTAGGAAGTTTGCCATTTTACCAGCTTCTAATGTGCCTAATTGACTACTCATTTCTAATAATTCTGCTGGATTAGTCGTTAGTGCTGATAAGGCATCTTGTTCAGACAAACCATGAGCAATAGCGTCTTTTATTTTACTTATAAAATCACTTCTTTTTTCTAAATCACTAGAGGTGAAAGCGGTAAAAATTCCTTTTTCAAACAAGCGGGCTGGATTAGAAGGGGCAAGTTCCCAATGCTTCATCTTTTTAAGCGATACCATTTGTGCTGCTTGCGGATTACTTACATCATATGCATCGGGAAAATTTAAAGGGATAATCAGTGAAAAATTGGTTTCTGCGAGCTCATAAAGACGCTGGTATTCGTCGCCATTTCCGACTATGGTGTAGTCAATTTCAAATTCATCGGCAATTTTGTGAATTCTAAAAATATCGAGCTTGTCTCTTACTTCAAAAAATTGTGGTACATCTTGTAATTCGTTCCAAGCTTCTAATGAGCGGTTGTATTCTTTAGTATTTCCTTGGTCATACCATTCGGCATCTAAATAGGTTTGGTGAATTAGTGCCAATGTACCCATCAAAGAGCTAGGGTATTTTTGTCGTGAATTCCCTTTACTTAATGAGTAATGTGCACTGGCTTTGCCTTTTAGAATACTTATATTCTCGCTTTCGTTAGCTAGTGTTACAACAACTCCACTACCTCTTGCTATTCCGTTATCTTGATGACTTAAAACGACACCAAAACCTGAAGAACGGTAGCTTTCAGCCTCGTCATTATCTAAGCCAAACATACTATTGGCG
>CBFIIL010000160.1:0-1184 GCA_965662485.1 Flavobacteriaceae bacterium
ACCATAAAACAAATTCCTGTAGTATTTGGCGAGGCCGATGTCATCAAATCAATCACACTTCTACCTGGAGTTTCTAATGGTGGTGAGGGCTCTGGAGGATTTAATGTTCGTGGTGGTTCCACAGATCAAAACTTGGTCCTTTTGGATGAAGCTACACTTTTCAACACTTCACACTTATTTGGCTTCTTCTCGGTTTTTAATCCCGATGCAATAAAGGACATAAAATTATACAAAGGTGGCATCCCTGCTAAATATGGTGGACGTGTAGCCTCGGTTTTGGATATTTACCAAAAAGAAGGGAACAAAAACGAATTTCATGGTAATGGTGGTATTGGATTGGTAGCCAGCAGAGTTTTGCTGGAAGGTCCGCTAAAAAAAGAAAAGGGATCATTTTTATTGGGTGGTAGATCGACCTATGCACATTTATTTCTTCCCATTTTTAATGTTGACAGTAAAGCTTACTTCTATGACTTAAATACAAAATTAAGTTACCGCCTTGATAAAAACAATAAAATCTATTTATCAGGGTATTTTGGTCGTGATGTCTTTAATGTCTCCAATAGTTTTGAAAATACTTATGGCAATACGGTAGTTAATTTCCGTTGGAATCATTTATTTTCAGATCAATTATTTTCTAATCTATCATTGATTTATTCCGACTATTATTATGGCTTAGACTTGAATTTTGTGGGATTCGAATGGAATTCAGGCATTCAAAATATGAATATCAAATACGATTTAAAACATTATCTCAATGATCGTTACACTCTAGAATATGGATTGCATAGCACTTACTACACGTTTAATCCTGGTGTGATTCAACCTAACGGACCAACTTCGGGCATCAACAGAGAAGAATTAACTAAAAAATATGCTTTTGAAAATGCCATTTACTTAGATGTCAAACAGCAAATCAACGATAAAATATCTTTAAGTTATGGTGCTCGATTGAGTAGCTTTTTACGACTAGGTCAAGAGGAATTGAATACTTATGACAATAATATGGCCGTAACCTATAATTCTAACCTACAGATCTATGAATTAGTAGAACCCAATGGAACTATAAATACCTCAAGTGGAAAAGTAGAAAAATCATTTTTATATATCGAACCGAGAGTCGCAGCATCCTATTTGCTTACAGAGGATAGTTCTATAAAAATCAGCTATAATCGAATGGCTCAATA
>CBFIIL010000161.1:0-1145 GCA_965662485.1 Flavobacteriaceae bacterium
TATATCTCTCGCTTCATCAGAGGTAGAATATTTAGTTTTAATTAAGGTGTAGTATTCTACTGCTTTGCTGAACTTTTCTTCTTGCTCCAAAGCCATTGCGGCTCTTTTAAGGTAAATAGGAGCAGTGAATTCATTTTCACTGTTAAATGCTGCTTTAGTCCAATAGATGATGGCATCATCAACTTCATCAATATTCATATAGGCATCACCTAAACTTCCGTAGCATACAGAAGAGATAATTTCATCGTCACTTGAAAAATCACTTAAGTATTCAATAGCAGACTCATTGTCACCGGTACGCAAATAGCTTATTCCAGCGTAGTAGTTAGCTAAATTGCCAGCATCAGTAGAACCGTAATCGTCTATGATATCTAATAGACCTAAGTTATCATTGACACCATTTAATGCTAGGTTGAAGGAGTCTTTTTCAAAATACTCAACAGCAACAAACAATTCTGTTTGAGCTTCTTCATTTACAGATTGCACATAAAATTTATCATAGGCTAGATAAAGAGCAATTACAACAACAACACCAAACACGAATGTAGAGAGTTGTTTCTGATTATTCTCCACCCACTGTTCTGTACGTGTTAGCGTTTCTTCAACAGCTGCAAACTGCTCTTCCGTTTTATTTACCTTCTTTTTAGCCATGTGTTATAAAATTGAGCCACAAAAATAACTTTTTTTTCCATTTGAAAAACTTTACAGACGATAGCTTATTTTAAGTTAAAATTTAGATAACTTAGTGCTAGTTAAAATACGTTGATGTTTTTAGAAAAATTATCTGTTTTAAATTTCAAAAATCATGCTGAAAGTCGTTTGGATTTGAATCCAAATGTCAACTGTTTTGTTGGTAATAATGGTTCAGGGAAAACGAATCTACTAGATGCCATTCATTACCTTTCTTTTACTAAGAGTTTCTTTATAAAGCAGGACAGTTTCAACATACTTTACAATCAGCCTTTTATGTCTATCGAAGGTACTTTTGATAAAGATAGTGCCAAAGACCTCATTCAGTGTGCAGTAAAATCTGGTTCAAAGAAGGTCATTAGAAAGAATAAAAAGAATTACAATAAGCTCTCTGAACATATAGGATTATACCCTTTGGTTATGGTTTCGCCAACAGATAGCGAACTTCTCCTTGG
>CBFIIL010000162.1:0-1140 GCA_965662485.1 Flavobacteriaceae bacterium
GGATATCAACACCTTACGCAAAGAGGAGGATGCCTCGTCATTTTCACTCAATGAAATTGGTCGGATTTCGCTGAGAACAGCAGCTCCCTTATGTTATGATTCGTATAGTAATAATCGTCATACCGGATCATTTATTCTCATTGATCCAGGAACTAATGAGACGGTTGCTGCGGGAATGATCGTTTAGGAGACTAGAGGGTCGAGCCTTCAAATAGAGGTTACTTTAGGGTCTTTTTATAAAAAGAGATTTTTCCTTTAATGTGAATACGATCTTTCACGTTATTAATCACTCGTGGCTAACTTTCTTGTGCATCCAAAGATGTCTATTGTTAGAAGAATTAAGATAAACGCAGGTATTGGCATGATTGGCGGGGTCGTTGTCATCCTTGCTGCAATGGGGAAAGCTGTTATTCTTGGAAGGTATCTGGATCTTGAGAGTTTTGGTTACTACGTTATTTGCCTCAATGCGGTCAGTATCATCAAACTCGTTCTTAGCATTGGTTTTGAACCGACGCTCTTACGCTTTATTCCTGAGTTTGAGGCTGAAAAGGCGGACCATAAAGTGGCCAGTCTTCTCGTTTTATTAATCTATATTGCAAGTGTGATCTCACTTCTAGCAATTGGGTTAGTTTTTTTTGGGAGCGACTGGGCAGCAGAAACGGTTTACGCAAATCCTAATCTCGCTTGCTCATTTAAAATTATGGGTTTTGCCACCTGTGCTCACTTGTTTTCTGGAATCAGTGTAGGCCTCTTACGTCTTGCTAACAAATTTCACCTCGCCCAGATACCACCGATCGTAGGTGGGATTACGATTCCCTTACTCTTAGTTTATCTTGAGATTAATGGAGGGTTGAAACTTGAATCTGCCATCATTGCTACTGCGATTGGGGAGGCATTGACGATCCTCTTATTTCTCATCTTGATGGTTTTATGCACTCGTTCTTTTTGGTCCTTTGGAGGCCGGATCTTAAGCTTACAAGCTTTGCGAGGACATTTCGGGGGGTTACGTAGCACCCTTGGTCAGACTTCTCTTTTTGGAATATTGAATGGAGGATCAGAAGTGGGAGGGGTTTTCTTGTTAGGAATCTTTGGGAGTAAGACGCAGGTGGCTCTTGCTGGAATGGCAGTCTCATTATCTCG
>CBFIIL010000163.1:0-1102 GCA_965662485.1 Flavobacteriaceae bacterium
CAGAAAGCCTTCTATTGAAGAGCCATTCGCAAGTTTAGCATTTAAGATTGCTACTGACCCTTATGTTGGTAGACTATGCTTTACTAGAGCATACTCTGGAGTTCTAAATTCGGGTTCATATGTACTAAACACAAGAACTAGTAAAAAAGAACGTATCTCAAGAATTTTCCAAATGCACGCTAACAAGCAAAATCAAATTGATAGTCTTCAGGCTGGTGATATTGCAGCTTTAGCTGGATTTAAAGATATTAGAACGGGTGATACACTGTGTGCTGAAAATGCACCTATCGTATTAGAATCTATGGATTTCCCAGACCCTGTAATTGGTATCGCTATTGAGCCAAAAACTCAAAAGGATATGGATAAATTAGGTGTCGCTCTAGGTAAGCTAGCTGAAGAAGATCCAACATTTACAGTTAAGACCGATGAAGATTCAGGTCAAACTATTATATCAGGAATGGGTGAGTTACACCTTGATATTATCATTGACCGTTTGAAAAGAGAATTTGGTGTTGAGTGTAATCAAGGTGCTCCAAAGGTGGCGTACAAAGAAACGATTACATCTTCAATCACAACTCGCGAAACATATAAGAAACAATCTGGTGGTAGAGGTAAATTTGCTGACATGCAATTTGAATTATCTCCAGTTGATGAAGATTTCGAAGGCGAAGGTTTACAGTTTGTAGACCAAATTAAAGGTGGTTCAATTCCAAAAGAATTTATCCCTGCAATCGAAAAAGGATTCAAACAAGCAATGCAAAATGGTATTTTAGCAGGTTTCGAAGTTGACACGTTAAAGGTTAGGCTATTTGATGGCTCTTTTCATGACGTGGATTCTGACCAGTTATCATTTGAGATATGTGCTAAGTTAGCATTTAAAAGCGCTTGTAAACAAGCCAATCCTGTGCTTCTTGAGCCAATTATGAAAGTTGAAGTCGTTACTCCTGAACAGAATATGGGTGATGTTGTAGCCGACCTTAACAGAAGAAGAGGTATCATGCAAGGTATGGATTCGAGAAATGGTGCAGAGGTTGTAAAAGCTAACGTACCACTTTCAGAAATGTTTGGATATGTAACAACATTGAGAACAATTACATCAGGT
>CBFIIL010000164.1:0-1095 GCA_965662485.1 Flavobacteriaceae bacterium
GATGCTAGTGTTTCAGATTTCTATGCAAACACTTTTTACAATGCCTACGATTCTGTTAATATAAGTTGGCAAATAATTGAAAGTGATATGCCTGATCAATGGAGTTTTTCAAATTGTTTCCCAAATTGTTATAACCCTGGTGTTCTTAGTGGATCAAATAGTTTTTTACCTAACTCACAACAATATTTAAATTGTCATTTTTACCCTAATAATATATCTGGGACTGGGGTAGTAAAAATGGAAATAATAACCAATAATCAATTTATTGATACTGTTACGTGGATTGGTGTAGCTAATTCAACAAGTGAGATTAGTGAATTTATACAAAATATTACATTTAATAGAAATGTTTCAATTTATGATCTTACTGGAAAAAAATTAGAAAAACTTCATGAAAATAAGCTCAATATAGTTGTAGATCAAAATGGTATCATTAAAAAATATTTCTATGTTGTCAAATAAGAATATTTTAAAATTATTTTTTTTAATCATTTTTATTTCGCAATCTTTTGTAGTCAGATCTCAATCAAAAACTAATAAAAAAATTATTAATACTAATTTTAAAGTTTTAGGAAATTGCGGGATGTGTGAAAAAAAAATTGAAGCAGCTGCCCTTAATTTAAAAGGGGTAAAAAAAGCAGTGTGGGATATAGATTTATTACTTTTACATGTAAATTATAACTCCAAAAAAGTTAATTTACCTGAAATTAAGCAAGCCATTGCTGATGCTGGTTATGATACTGAAACAATTAAGACTTCTGACGAAAAATATAATAACTTGCACTATTGCTGTAAATATGATAGAAATCAATGAAAAATATACTCACCTTTGTTTTTGCGATACTTTCAAACATCTGCTATTCTCAAGTTGATGTAAATCTAATTTTAAATCATCAATATAATGGGAATCAATTTATGTATTCTCAAAATTATCAAGATGAAAATGGAAATATTATTAATATTAATAGATTACAATATTATATATCATCAATTGATTTAACAAATAATACTGGATCAACGATTCCTCTTAATGATACGTATGTATTAGCTAATGCAAATGTTAGTAACTATTATCTTGGAAGTCATAATATTAGT
>CBFIIL010000165.1:0-276 GCA_965662485.1 Flavobacteriaceae bacterium
TAGAAACCGATGTATTAAACGAAAATTGCTCAATGTCTTCCGTTACTTTTTTTATGGTTTTATGCAGTGTTTTTAAGTTATCTTTCGTTGGCTGAGCATCATTTACTTTTATACCAGAATCTCCTACATATAATTTCCATAGTTTTTTTAGAAAACTTGACACCCCCGTAATTCCTGCTGTATTCCAAGGCTTGTATTGCTCCAAAGGCCCTAAAAACATCTCATACAATCGCAAGGCATCTGCCCCATAGGCTTCACAGATTTCATCTGGATTGA
>CBFIIL010000165.1:286-1094 GCA_965662485.1 Flavobacteriaceae bacterium
TTTTCTCAACCTCGCGCTTGACCTTAAAACTTCCATCCTCGGATAATATAAATTCTGCATCAGAAAATTCTTTTCGCCACTTTTTAAACGCCTCAATGTCCAATTCGTCAGAAGCATTAACAAAACTAACATCAGCATGAATGAATTGTACGTTTTTATCATTGATTTGATCATTAGAAACAAATGTATTACTGCTTTCAATTCGCGCTACAAAAGCACTAGTCCCCAGAATCATACCCTGATTAATCAATTTTTTTGCAAACTCATCTTTGGGTAAATATCCTCTGTCAAAAAGGAATTTTTGCCAAAAACGTGCATATAATAAATGTCCCGTTGCGTGCTCGCTCCCACCAATGTACAAATCTACTTCTTGCCAGTAATTTAGTGCCTCTTGACTTGCAAATTCATCAGAATTGTGAGGATCCATGTAGCGGTTAAAATACCACGAGCTCCCCGCCCAACCTGGCATGGTATTGAGCTCTAATGGAAATACTGTTTTATGGTCGATTTCAGAATTATGGACGATTGTGTTTTTTTGCGTATCCCATGCCCAAACCTCAGCACGTCCCAAAGGCGGCTCTCCTTCTTCCGTTGGTAAATATTTTTCAACCTCTGGAAGCGAAATTGGTAAATAGTTTTGATCTATCATTTGTGGCATCCCGTCTATATAATACACTGGAAAAGGCTCTCCCCAATAGCGCTGTCTAGAAAAAACAGCATCTCGCAAACGATAGTTAATTTTACCTTCACCCTGATTTATTTTTTCTAGCGCTTCAATCGCTGATGTTGTAGCTGCTTTAAAATCTAA
>CBFIIL010000166.1:0-1088 GCA_965662485.1 Flavobacteriaceae bacterium
CCACCCCATTAGTTGCTGGTAAGTCCTCTTGGAAAATAGTTGCGTCGTCAATCATGATGGTCATGCCATCGTTTGATACAGTTAAGTCTCCTTCATTCATCATAGTTACGTTCAAGCCATCAGTTAAATCAGCTGAATATAACTCACCTTCGTGTACATGACCTAGTAGTAGGTTAGTAAGAAGTTCAGTGTTTGCTAAAATAAGGTCTAGTGAGCCGTCAGGAAGTGCTGCAAATACTTCGTCAGACGGTGCAAATACAGTATATGTGCCATCGCCTGAAAGCGTTTCAGCTAAGCCTGCAGCATTAATAGCTGTTTCTAATGTTGTGTGTATTGGAGAGTTTTCAATGATACTCATAACCGTTTCATTGTTTGTCTCTGGAATAAGAACTATATCAATAACGTGTACCACGCCATTACTCGCTTCAATATTTGCCGACGTAACAGTAGCCATATCAATCATGTACGTCATTCCATCAACGGAAACGGTTACATTGTCATTATTCAATGTAGTTAGTACATCTCCATCATTCAGATCTTCAGCCATAGCAGTGCCTGCTACCACGTGGTGTAAAAGCACTTCAGTAAGTTGAGGTAAAGCGGCTAATAAGTCATCCACAGTTCCTTCAGGTAGTGCTGCAAAAGCATCATCAGAAGGTGCGAATAAAGTAAATGGACCACCAGTATCTAGAGTTTCATTTAGTTCAGCGGCATTAATTGCTGCTTCTAAAATTGTGTGTGCTTCTGAGTTAGCGACTATGTCCATAATAGAAGGTGGCGGAAGAAGTACCATATCAACAACGTGTACTACACCATTACTAGCTTCAATATTTGCTGATGTTACAGTAGCCATATCAATCATATATGTCATACCATCAACAGTTACAGTAACGTTAGTTCCGTTAAGTGTTTCTATAGCATCTCCATCATTTAGGTCAGTTGACATAGCAGTACCGCTTACTACATGATGTAAAAGTATTTCTGTAAGTTCTGGTATGTCATTTAATAATGCATCCACAGTTCCTTCAGGTAGTGCTGCAAAAGCATCATCAGAAGGTGCGAATAGAGTAAATGGACCACCAGTATCT
>CBFIIL010000167.1:0-1081 GCA_965662485.1 Flavobacteriaceae bacterium
TGAACTCTTCTGTGATGTTGGGATAGAGTCTGTAACAATAAGTTCTTCAAGTTTAGAATCTTCTAAACGTTGGTATGCTGACCCCGAAAGTATTGGATGGGTACAAATTGCACGTACGCTTTTTGCACCACGCTCAATCATCAGGTCGGCAGCTTTGGTCAGTGTTCCGGCAGTATCAACCATGTCATCAACAAGAACTACGTTTTTACCCGTTACATCCCCAATAAGTTCCATATGCGAAATAATATTGGCCTTTGCACGTTGCTTGTAGCAAATTACAACGTCACTTTCCAATGCTTTCGAATAGGCATAGGCTCTTTTGGAACCGCCCATATCTGGTGATGCAATGGTTAGGTTATCAAGATTTAAGGATTTTAAGTAAGGTAAAAATATAGTTGACGCAAATAGATGATCAACGGGTTTTTCAAAAAATCCTTGAATTTGATCGGCGTGTAAATCCATTGTAATAATTCGAGTCGCCCCTGCTGTTTCAAGCATTTTAGCCACTAACTTTGCCGCAATTGGCACTCTGGGCTTGTCCTTTCGATCCTGACGGGCCCATCCAAAATAGGGAATTACTGCTGTTATATGACGTGCAGAAGCACGCTTAGCGGCATCCAACATCAGCAAAAGTTCCATTAAATTTTCTGGACCAGGATTTGTTGAGGCAATCACAAATATACGTGTACCTCGAATAGATTCTTCATAGGAGGGTTGAAATTCCCCATCACTATATGTTGATGTAATGACGTTCCCTAAGTCTTCACCAAAAGCTTTGGCAATACGTTCTCCAAGTGCCTTGGAGTTGGTGCAGGCAAATATTTTGGGTTGTAAATTAGTTTCAGACATTTTGGTTTTCAGATTTTAATCTAATTTCTTCGATATTTTTTATGGAGTGGCAAATTTATGAATTTATTTGAACTGTAAAAGCATAAAACCAACTATTTTATATTTGTATAACGAATAAATTTTATAGATTTGCAATCCAAATTTTAGCTCAAGTGGCGGAATTGGTAGACGCGCTGGATTCAAAATCCAGTTTCTTCGGAAGTGTGGGTTCGATTCCCACCTTGAGTACATC
>CBFIIL010000168.1:0-1081 GCA_965662485.1 Flavobacteriaceae bacterium
AGATTTTCGCAATAGGGGTTGGTGTAATTATCTTTGTTATTGTCTTTGGAGTTGCAGCCAATCGTTACAACAATAAATAGAAAGAATATAGCTTTTTTCATTTCAGTTAAATTATTTAAAAATACTATCCATAATGGTTTTGATGCCTTTAAACCCCATATAAATCGCTAGTCCACAAAGGGCAATTCCGGCCACTACGAGCGGAATATAAAGCGGTTTGTCGGTGTTAGATAGTCCGGCATGCAACAAAAAAGGCCCCAGAAACAACAACACTAAAGTGAGCCCCATGGTTTTTAGTCCTTGGACAAGCAGTGGTCTGTTGGTGTGTTTTTGTTCCATGTTATAAGGATTTAAAAGCCGTGATGGCCGCACGGACATTTTGGTGTTCTTCGAGTAAGGTTTTGGCCTCCTGTTCAGAAATGTTTAATTCGTTCATCAGCATCCGTACGCCACGGTCTACAAGTTTGTGGTTGCTCAGTTGCATGTCCACCATTTTGTTGCCTTTAATACGCCCCAATTGGATCATGGTTGTGGTGGTGATCATGTTTAAAATAAGTTTTTGTGCGGTACCTGCTTTCATCCGCGAACTGCCTGTAACGACTTCGGGGCCTACCACCACTTCAATGGGGAATTGTGCCGCTTTGGCCAATGGACTTCTGGCATTACAAGTAATACAACCCGTTGGAATCTGGAGTTGGCTACATTGTTTTAAAGCGCCTACCACATAAGGTGTAGTTCCTGAGGCAGCAATCCCCACTACTATATCGTTGGGTGTGATGTTGTAAGCTTGAAGGTCTTTCCACCCCTGTTTGCTATCATCTTCGGCAAATTCTACAGCTTTTCGTATGGCGGAATCACCTCCGGCAATGAGTCCAATCACTACATCATGAGAGACACCAAAAGTTGGCGGACATTCTGAAGCGTCTAAAACCCCTAGACGACCACTTGTTCCAGCCCCCAAATAAAATAGGCGCCCGCCTAATTGCAGTTGTTGGACTACCTTCTTGACTAAAATTTCTATTTGTGGCAATGCTTTTTTAACCGCTTTTGGTACGCTTTGATCTTCGGTATTAATCGCCTG
>CBFIIL010000169.1:0-1075 GCA_965662485.1 Flavobacteriaceae bacterium
TTAACTCATTTTTCAAGCTTTGAGGTTTATACCATTAGTGGTCAATTCCTTTTAAGCGGTAGGGTTGTAGTAGCGAATAGTAACAAATTAAGGATAAACCTTTCTAGTTTAAGTAGCGGCATTTACATACTGAAAATCAATTCAATCAATACGTCGAAAAAATTTAAAGTTGTTAAATCTTAAGATGCTATTGAGATTATATCAAAAGGTTATTCAATAATTATCTTTTTCTCAACTAAACCACCTTCATAGAGGTAAAAGAGGGGTGTGTTTTTCAATTCACTAGTTTCCCTGCCGAAGACATCAACGATTTTAATAAGCTTTTTTGAATAGGTGTTTGTAAAGCCTTCCACAGTAGAGAGACAGCTTAAATCATTGATATAATTCCATATGTCTATATTAAGATTAGTCACAACAAGCTCAGTTGATGAAGCACTCCCCATTCTAATCCACACCATATTTTCAGAAGGTACAATATTTATTATCTGGCCGTTTTTGCCGAGTGCTGCGATTACATCATTTGGGGCGTTTGGGAAAAGGCTTCCGTCAAAGACAAATTGAGTTCCTGGCAACATAAAACTTGACTTTCCATTAAGCCACCACAAGTAGCCATACGATTCGTTTAAAGCTTGCGAGGTATTGACCATCTGACTAAAGTAGTTTTCGTCAGACAGAATTTGAGTTCCATCCCATTCGCCATTATTTTGAATTAATAAACCAAAACGAGCCATACTCCTTGTTGTACTTGAAAAAAGATTGTCGTAGCCAACATAGCTGAAAATACCATCCATGCCAATAGGGTTCAGCAGCCTTTGATTTGCATATATATTTATGCCTTGTCCAGTGGCATTTTCCAACACTGGTCTTAAAAGAGTATAAGGAGCATTGTGGTATGCCCATCTTGTTTCAGGCTCAGCCAAGTAGATAAGACAGCTGTCATCAGTACAGAAAGGATTTGAAACGCCATCGTCCAAGCCACTTGTCATAGTAAGCTGATTCCAAATGGTTATTTTTTCTTCTTCCTCAGGCGAGGAATAAGTCCAGCCGCTTCCTAGATAATCAGATGTTGTGTCGT
>CBFIIL010000170.1:0-1056 GCA_965662485.1 Flavobacteriaceae bacterium
AATAAAATAACTATAATCGTATGTGTTGGGCTCGTTGTCTCTTATAAATTGATTTAGCTTTTTTGTAAATGCTTTTACATCCTCTTTTGAATACCCTGAATTTACAGCCATATCAATGGTTATTACCACCTTTGGTGAGGTGTTGCTTGTAGCGGCTTTCGCATTCATTTCTTTTGTAAAAACTGAGGTGTCAAAAAACTGTACTTCTTTGACAATCTTATCGTCTTCCCATTGATATGATAAGTGAAATGGAAAAGATACTTTTTGACCTGTATACTTTCCCTTGGCAGAAAATGTATTCCAAATATTAGTCCATACTACACCATTACTGTAGGTCACCGTTTCTACTTCAGACCCAAGAGCATCTCCGTTCATTTCCTCTACAGAAATGTCATCAAATAAATCATAAAGATTTTGTACAGCTGCAATAAAGCCTTCTTTGTCCAGTTTGTTCCCCACTGGATCTACAAATTGCATACTATCAGAAAAAATTTCTTTTAAATAATCAATATTTTCCTCTCCAACTTTTTCAAATAATGTTTTGATAGCTTCAGATTTTTCATCATTTGTGGTAAGTTTTGCATAAGGATTTTGGCAGGCGTAGAATGCTAATGCCACTAACAGAATAAGTACTTTTTTCATATTAAAATTAAATTGGTTGTCTAACGAAAATACTAAATATTACTTGCAAAACAAAATTTAATTTTAATACAATTTAATAAGAAAAATAGAATACGATTCTAAAAAAGTGAAATTATTATTGATTAGTTGTTATCAAAAAAGCAAATTGGAGGTTCTTGACCTTCAAATGAAACCGTTTGACACTGATCACAAATAACACTTTTAAAAAAACAACTGGCACGACTTGCTCTAAACTTAATCCCTTCAGTGTCTGTGTATATCCCATGTCCACCTTGTGGCTCAACAGTTAAATCACTACAGCCGCCTGCCGATTCCATAGCATTGTGAATACTTCTTGACCCCAACAAACTAAATCCAAGTTGATTGTAATTGTCAATTGGAACAACAATATCCAACGCACCATGAAAGGCAATT
>CBFIIL010000171.1:0-1047 GCA_965662485.1 Flavobacteriaceae bacterium
TATGAATTTGATAACAGGGCTTCTGGTAATTTTTGTGACATTTTGGGTAATGGAGTTTGTGGCTTGGGCTACACACAAATACGTTATGCATGGTTTTCTATGGAGTTTACACAAAGATCATCATCAGGTGGATAAAAGTAGAATATTTGAAAATAACGATGCTTTCTTCTTAATTTTTGCCATACCTGGCTCAACATTAATCGTATTTGGAGCACCTTTATTTTTATACATAGGACTTGGAATAACCTTGTACGGATTTGCCTATTTCATTATTCATGAGGTATTTATCCATCAGAGAATTAAAGTGTTTCGGAACACTAAATCAAACTATCTAAAAGCTATTAGACGAGCTCACAAAATTCATCACAAAAATTTAAAGAAAGAAGATGGAACGTGTTTTGGAATGCTTATTGTTCCTTTAAAGTATCTAAAACTTAGCTAGTTTTTCGTTAGCAAAAGCTCCTTTAATAATACCAGAACCATGCACACTATAGAAAGGTGCATCAGTATCCCCGATATCATTATTAGGTATTTCACCCAAGTAATGCCATGCCACATCATCCATAAGCCGCCAAAGGTGACTATTAAAGAAAGTGTAGGCTCAATCATTAAAATAGTTTTGAAAAAGGAGGGCAAGGAAGTGAAATACACCATTACAGAAAGTATAACAAATAAGATTGAAAGAGTAATGACATGACTGTGAATAATCCCGTGAAGCTCACGCTCAGACATTTTAAAATGTAGCTCATCTGCCTCTTCATCAAATTCATTTCCCAATACATTTTCCTGTATACCTTCGGCCTTAAAATCAGTCGTATGCTTGAGCATATCCAATCCTGAGAAATAACCAAAAGCAAGTGCTAAAAGGAAAACCGATAATGACAACCTTAAAGACTTAGGAAATTGATGAAGTTTGAAATCCATTATAAAATTTTAAAGTTGGCTACTTTGCCAATTTCTCATTTTTTGAGTCAGCGAATATACGGCCATTTTCATAGATTCTACAGAAATTGTCGCACCGGAAATGGCTTGAACATCACTAACCTC
>CBFIIL010000172.1:0-1021 GCA_965662485.1 Flavobacteriaceae bacterium
ATGTTTTAATGTAACTTCTATATTCAACGCCAAAACCAAAGCCACCAACTTTAGTTGAAGTTTGTCTCGAAACAGAATGATCTAATGGATCAGCTACAACTTGGAAGCCACCAACTAGATTTCCTGGATCATGATTTGAATTGGTATCAATAACAGCAGTCATTCCATCACCAAATACCTGATCATGCTTTGAACTGAAAAAAGCAACGGATAGTTGTAAAGACCCTTTTGTAAGAATATTAGGCCATTTACCTTGTTTTCGTGTTCTACCAGAAGCATTTATAGTGTTCATTCCTTCGTTGAAAGTTCTTTCATAAGATACTTCATACATGCCAAATGCGGCATCTAATCCACTTACTTTAACGACACTCTCTTGGGCTTGGGATACAATACCTAAAGACAAACCGAATAATACTAGGGCAACTTTTTTCATTTTAACTCAGCGTTTACTTAATAAATTTGTTGATGTCAAATATAAGAAATTGAATTTACTTTCTAACTTCAGCACCTACTTTCTGTTCAAACGATTGAATAAGATTACTCATAACCTCGTCAATCTCTTTATCTGTTAGTGTTTTTTCCGAGCTTTCTAGAGCAAAACTCAGTGCGTATGACTTCTTACCTTTTGGAAGTTTATCGCCTTCATAAACATCGAATAAGTTAACAGATTTTAAAAGTTTATTTTCAGTTTGTTTGGCAATGTTATTGAGCGTCGAAAACTCTATGTCTTTATCTAGTAATAAAGCCAAGTCTCTTCTAACAACTGGGAATTTATTTATCTCTTTGTATTTAGTGTTATTGTGTTTTAATCGTTCTGTTAATAGTCCCCATTCAATTTCAGCATACAACACCTCATTTTTGATACCAAACTTGCTTAGAAGAGGACTTGAAACACTCCCAAAGCTTGCGACTACATCTTTTTTAATTGTAAAGGAAAAAGCATCATCTAAGTAGGATAAGTCAGAGGTTTTACCTTTAATATTACTAATTCCTAGCCTTCTTAGTATATGTTCAATACGCT